>JAGVKC010000044.1 GCA_020050775.1 Minisyncoccota bacterium | reverse complement strand
TTCTCCAAGCGTGTCGGTAAGAAATGCAATGACGGTGAGCGCTAGTGTAAGGCCCATTGTTCCTGTTTCAGAAAGGTAGAAGCGCGCGGGAGGAATATTAAACCACAAGAACGCCAAGAGTCCGCCGGCTATTGTTGCGCACAGTGCAGCGATGTCTAGCTGATTTTGAAAAAATGCGATACCGGCATAGGCGCCAAATATGGTAGCGAACACTCCCCCTGAAAGTCCGTCTATGCCGTCTATGACACCGCCTGCATATACGAATATTGCGACGATGACGAAGAATGGAATAAAGAGAATCCCAAGTTCCAAGGGGCCTGACATAAACGGCACGCCGATGCTTGAAACTTCCAAACGGTCAAAGAACCAGTAGGCGCACATGGCAGCGATGGTTGCCACAATGAGGACACGCAGCCGCAGACGCAAGCCTTGTCGGCCCGCAACTTCATACAGATCATCCACAAATCCGACGAATGCACCCATCGCCAGCGCTACGAGAGGCACCCACGTTTGGTTGCGGCTGATGAATGCAAGCGATTCAAATGTTTCAGGAAAAAAGCGCGCAAGAACAGAAAGAAGATCAGCGGTAAGTAGTACGCTTGCCCAGACGATAACGCCACCGAAGCGTGGAGTGCCCACCTCTTTCTTTTCATGGAGGCGGTTAAATTCCGTAGCAGCGCTGCCATCAAAAGCAATTTTGCCGCCTTTAGGCTTCCACATCTTTCGGCTGTAGAGAAAATGCGTCACAAACGGCGTAATTCCGATGCCAATAAGAAAGGCAATAGTAGCAGGTATGAATATGCGCATTACTTCGATGGTCATTGCAGTTGTGCGCGAGCAGCCTCTATAAGGAGTGTCATATCAGAAAAGCGGCTTTCTGCAGTGGAGCCCAATATGACGCCAATAACTGGTCTACCGATGTCTAGGTCCACCACGGCAACCAGGTTAGCGCCCGCCAAGTCAGTGGTGCCAGTTTTTGCCGCGATAAGCCCCGGCAATGCAAAGAGCGGAGCAGCGGTCGCGCTGTCTCGCAATTCTTCTGTTTCTGTAGAGACCACCACCTCTTCGCGCATAGTTTGTTCAAAGAAATCTGGATGCGCGTTGTAAAAAGCCATTGCAAGGCGAGCTACGTCATATGCAGAACCTTCGGCTCCGGCCGTTACTGCATCTTCGTCAAGTCCAGTTGGGTTGCGGAAGGTGCTTTGAGTAAGTGCCAAATCTTTTGCAGCACGGTTTAGTTTTTCTATCGGGTTGAGGCCCAGACTTCCAAGTGCTGCAACCATTGCGTCGTTGGAAGATGCAACGAGTCCCAAACGCAGAAGTTTCGAAAGTGAAATTTTCTCCCCGACCTTGAGTCCCGAATTTCCTTCGGTTGCGACATCTTCTGCAGTTATTTCTATTGTTTCTTCTGCCGGGCGGTTATTAAGAACCACATATGCGGTCATAAGCTTCGCCAATGACGCTAGTGGTAGTTGTTCGTTAGCGTTTTTCTGGTACAACACTTCTCCCGTGCGCGCATCCATAAGAATTGCGGCCCTCGCGTCTAACGTACCTTCAGGGATACCTACAGAGCGCACAAAGTTTTCAGGCTGCGCTGTTTGGTAAAACACTGTCGCACCCGCACCCAAGCCAAAAGCTCCTGCTGTTACTATGACTGCAAGCGCTGCACCTCCAAGTTGTGAAAAAGGTCGGTTCATGACGATTCTTTTTCTTCGTTCTCTTTTGCGCGGTACGCAGCTTCTAGTGCAGTAAGTTTTTCCTTTACACTCTCGTATTCTGGCAATTCCGATACCCGCGATACGCCAAGGGTCGCAAGCACCTCAGTAGTGGGTTCAAAGAGGTATGAGCGCTCATCTTTAGGATTTGGAATGCGACGCAGGAGCCCGCGCATAGTGAGCGTGCGCAATGTCTGAGAAGAATTAACGCCGCGGATGAAGTCTATTTCTGCGCGCGTAAGCGGACCGCGATAGAGCACCGCAGAAAGCGCTTCAAGACCCGCTTTGCCAATGTCTCGGTTATATTCTTCGCGGCGCACTGTTTCGACAACTTCTGCGGCGAGAGGCGCTGTGCGCAGTTCGAGCACTTTGCCATCATCCATTAGCACAATGCCGCCGGTTTTAGCGGAGAGTTCTGCGATTGCCAGCTGCAAATCTTGTGCAGTCGTGCTGAGCATCTTCTCTAGCTCAATACGCGAAAGCGGCCGGCCGAGGGCGAAAAGCAAAGCTTCTATGCGTGTAGCTAAATCATTCATACGTAGGTGTGGAAACGGAAGACTGCTCAAGCGTAATATCGCCATGAGAGTCCTGTTGGGTCGCGTTGATTATACCCTGCTTCACTAGTTCTAAAAGCGCGAGGAAGCCGACGATTATTTCCGGCTTTGAGGTAGCTCCCTTGCCAGTAAATTCTTTGAAGGACAGGCGCATAGCAGCAGTAACGCGCGCCGCTAACTTCTCTATCATTTCTTCTAGAGATACTATTTTCTTAACCGATACCTTCGGAAGCGTGAGCATCTGCGGGAAGCCAGCGATAAGCGTGTGAGCCGCCGCAAGGAGCGTTGACTGCGTAGCAGATGCATCAGGAATGTAGAGAGGCTCTAGTTCCATGCCGCGACCTTCGTAGCTGTAGGCGGTAGTACTTTGGCGCGCAAGGCCGCGCGAAGCTTCTTTAACAAGCTGATACACCGCAAGGCGATATTCTAGTTCTTTTATGTCACGCGACTCATCGTCGCTTAGTGTGAGGGTTGGAAGTAACGAACGAGATTTTATGAGAAGCAGCGTAGCTGCAAGCGAAACAAACTCCGCAGTTTCCCCCACTGGGAGTTTCTCTTGTGCATTCAAGCGCGCGATATATTCCTCAGTAACTGCAGCCAAAGAAATATCATTAATAAGAAGCTTACGCTTCTCGATGAGTTCTAACAGAAGATCCAGCGGACCTTCAAAGACAGATGTTTTAACGGTTGGAGCGGTTTGCATGATGTTCTGCAAGTTTTAGAAGCAAACGCACCGGCACGCCAGTTGCCCCCTTAGCAAGGAAGTCGCCTGGGGCGGAAGTCATGCGCGGAGCAATGTCGAGATGTGCCCACGGACAATTCAGTTCTTTAGCAAACACTTCTAGGAACTTCCCGCCTGCAATAACACCTCCGTACCGGCTGTTTCCTGCAGTAGAAATGTTAGGGACATCGCCAAAGTGGCCTTTTACCATGTCGTCATACTCTTCCCAGAGCGGAAACGGCCAGATGTAATCGCCCGAGTCTTCCCCAAGTTCTCGAAGTGTTTCAATAAACTTTTCGTCATTACCCATCACGCCCGAGGCATGTACACCAAGCGCCACAAGCGCTGCGCCGGTGAGCGTTGCTACATCTACAACCGCTGCGGGCTTGAAACGTTTTGCGTAGGTAATAGCATCCGCAAGAATGATGCGGCCTTCTGCGTCGGTGTGTAGGACTTCAATAGTTTTACCGGAGAGAGACTTCAGCATATCTCCTGGGCGGATGGCACCAGGACCTGTCGCGTTCTCAACTGCAGGCACAAGAGCGACAATATTTGCTTTTATTTTTAGTTTCGCAGCAAGTGCAATTGCATGGATGACCGCAGCACCGCCAGACATGTCCATATGCATTTCGTACATATGGTCTCCTGACTTCACTTGCTGACCGCCTGTGTCAAAGGTAACGCCTTTGCCAGCAAAGACGAGAGGTTTTTGGCTCGCAGGGCCTCCTTTGTATTCCATGATGATGAACTGAGGTTCATCTTCTGCGCCACGGCCAACGCCAAGTACGCCACCCATGCCGAGCTTCTGCATGTGCGCGCGGCCAAGTACGGTAACTTTTATCTTTGTGCCTTTTGCAGCCACTTTGGCAGCCTGCGCGAGAACTTTAGGAGTCATAACGCCACCCGGAGTGTTAGAAAGTTCGCGCGTTGCATTTACTTCAGTTGCTATAATCTTTCCTTTCGCCAATCCTTTTTGAGCTTCTTTTGAAGCACTAACAACAGTCAAGGTCTTTACATAGGTCCACCCATTTTTAGGTTCAGTTTTATACGTGTTGTGAACATAGTCAGCCATGACGAATGCGGTACCTGCAATCTCACCGAGCTCTTCGTCGCTCATGTCTTTCGGAGCAAAAGAACGAATGTCCTTAAAATTTATTGAAAGAGAGGTAACTGAGTGAATCTTTGCGCCTGCCACAATCTTACGCATAAGCGTGACGAACTTGCGGCGGGTGAGAGGCTTAGTTTTTCCGTAGCCTACCCATAGAGTGTTGCCGTCGTAGCGGTTTAAGCCGCCTTCTATAAACAACACAGCAATAGCGCCCTTCCCTACCTGGGCCTTGAATTCCATGACGAAATTATACCTTAAAATAAGGCTTTTTGAAGTACTTGACAAAACATGTTAATGGGTGTATAATAGATGAGGATGAAGGTAGAGATCCTCTCTACTACATGTTCTGGGGCTACACATGAACTTCTCTCGCATTATTGCAAGCGTTCGCCTTCGCTTGGCTCACTACCGGAGCGTTTTCTCCTTCGAGATGCGCTCGGCTGCCAAGGATATTTTGGAAGTAGGCCGCTTCATTCACTACTTGGGTTT
>JAGVKC010000005.1 GCA_020050775.1 Minisyncoccota bacterium | reverse complement strand
TGGCCGGAGTATATATATTTTTTCTCGGAACCTGTACCGCTTTGGTGCGCAACACGGGGTCTCCTATTTGAACTATTAAGTCTTTCATCGGTTTCTAAAAGTGTATCAAAAGAAAAGCCGGTCGGTTTCTTCCAAAAGACTGGAAAAGAACCGACCGGCTATGAGACACTGCACGCACTTCGAGGAGAGCCTTGCCGTATGCACGACTTGGTTTACTTCCGTAGAAACGGGTGCAGAGCCTAGCGCTGCTGACTAGTTACTTCATTACCGAGACATATCGGCAGAAGCGTACAGACGCTGCGCTATAGGGTCGACCAAAAAGAAGAGGTTTCATCCTTCGGTTCGGACGGGGGCTGTCCAAACTCTTCTTCTATCGACCTTTGGAAGAACGAATCGACCGATACTATAGGTGCGCACAGGTTCTTTGTCAACCTCTTATATCATTCTTGTATACTTATCCTTGTGGAACACATAGGCAAGCACATTGCGGATAAGTCGGAGAAAAAACGCGACAAAGCGACTGAACGCGGAGAGTTGATGCGCTACTTTATGGAACGCCTTAACATAAGCCGCAAACGCGACGGACTGCCGCCGCTTTCGATGCCGCGCATGGGTCGCCTGTTGGTAGCGATACCCACGCCGGACTTGTACTACCTAAAAAGTGTGTGCGACCAGGCGACCGACTTCTCGAAAAAATTCTGGTGGGAGATTAACCCCAAGAAACATACAAAATAAACGTATGTTGTTTTACCGCGCACATCATATCGTCCCACTCTCGTCCCGAACCAATACGCAGTATGTGGTGGGGGAGTGGGAGATTAACCCCAAGAAACACAAAAAAAATGGCTAGCCAGAAATTCGTGGTCGAAGGTCTTGGTGGTGCAAAAAAACTGCAAGGCACTATTTCGGTAAAGGGTGCTAAAAACGCGGTACTTAAGTCGATGGCTGCGACACTTTTGTTTAAAGGCTCCGTTACGCTCACCAATGTTCCATATATAGAAGACGTAGAGCGCGTCTGTGAACTCCTGCTCGCTCTGGGTGCAGAAGTTACGCGCAAAGACGATACATGTACCATCGACACTTCTGCGGTAACACGTAGTGATTTGGATGACGACATCGCGCGACGCCTGCGCGCTTCTATCGTATTTATGGGACCACTGCTAGGACGCTTTGGTAGAGCGTCATTCCCGCATCCTGGTGGAGACATTATCGGGCCACGCCCCATAAATCTTTTCTTGGAAGGTTTTGAAAAAATGGGTTGCACGGTGAAAACAGAAAGTGATCGCTATGTAGTTGAAGCAAAAAACGGTCTCAAGGGCGCGGACATATTTTTTATGTTCATGAGTGTTACGGCAACCGAGACGCTTATGATGGCAGCAACGCTCGCGCAAGGCACAACAACGCTTAAGAATGCAGCGATGGAACCAGAAATAGTCTGGCTCGCAGAATTTCTTAATGCGTGCGGTGCCAACATTCAAGGTGCTGGTACGCCAACCATAACTATTGAAGGGGGAACGCTTTTGAAAGCAAAAGGAAAAGAATGGCGCACGGTGCCAGACAGAATCGAAGCGGGTACATTTCTTCTATTGGGCGCACTGGCAGCACAGGAACTTACTATTACAGGTTGCGAACCTAAGCACTGCGAAATACTTACTGGTCTTTTGCGCGAATCCGGCATTTCGGTCGAAGAAGGAAAAGACTTTTTAACTGTGCGAGGAAACGGTGAGACCTTGCGGCCGCTGCAGGTGCGAACGCACGAATATCCTGGTTTTGCGACAGACCTGCAGCCGCCCATGGTTGTGTATCTTACTCAAGCAAGCGGAGAAAGTACGGTCTTTGAAACAATTTGGGGAGGGAGACTCAACTACACGCAGGATTTAGCGCGTATGGGTGCGGATATTACGCTGTGGAACCCTCAGCAAATAAGCATTAAAGGTCCGACGCCTCTTACTGGTGCAACGCTGGAGAGTCCGGACATTCGCGCAGGTCTGGCGTTTCTTATGTCGGCAACGATTGCGAAAGGAACATCAGTTATCGAGCACATATACCATATAGACCGCGGCTACGAACGCATCGAAGAGCGTCTTTCAAACATCGGACTAGATATAGTGCGAAAGTAACGTATGTGTGAGTGACTTGATATATCAAGTCACTTGCGTTTTTGCTTAGGTGTGGGAATCAAAAGAAAATGCAGAGGATATTTCTTTTTCAATCTATATAGGGCACTAGTGGCGTACATGCGCTTGTGTTCACGTTTTTTCATTTCGTTTTCAAGTCCTGCAATTGCTTTTTCAAAACCAGGAAACTGGTCGTCCAGCCAGCGTTGCACTCGCCATATAGTGTCTTTACCGACTTTCATTTCGGCTTCGATCTCACGATACGAGTAGCCTTCAAGAAGCTTTCTGGCAATGATAATTCGCCGACCCAGCATTACTCGTTCACTTTCTGTGAGAAGATCTCTCAGAAAGAGCTTCATAGCGGCACGTCCTTGTATACTTCCTGCTGCTGTGTAGAGTGTATCCAACACTTCAGTTCGAACTTTTTTCGAAAGCTCTCTTGCTCGAATTTTCATATTATAGAGCATACTATATGCTGTATAAGTGTCTTAATATATCAAGACACTTATACATATTTAAAGAATAGAAAAATAAAAACCCGCGGTATGCCGCGGGTTTTTCTCATTCTTCGTCCCGAAGCGCTTCTTCCGAAATAGCAAAGATGTCATCGCTTCTGGAATTCAACAATTCGATGATACCTTTTTCAATCATCTCATCAAATATGTCGCCTGCCTCCTCGCCGAAATGTGTCTCGACATCGGCCCGAGAGAAGCGATGTTCACTTAGCTCCTGCCTAATATAGGCAAGGATGTCATCTTTCTGTAAATCGCTCATCGGCCGTTCCTCGCGTCTTCTGATACGAGTTCAAGCAGTCGCGCGTACGCGGCTGGGTCATTTGGTGTGATATGAAACCTTGGTTTCTCACCGGACTTCGCTATGTTTCGTATGCTGCAACCGATATCAGGCATCGGTACGCCGTAACGTGTTTCTGTCATATGAAGTGCTCCTAGAGAACAAACTCTACTTTCTGTTATACCTTAAAATACGTTTCCGTACAGGCCTGTTTGTGAGGGCTACTCTAGTGCTGTATCATGG
>JAGVKC010000079.1 GCA_020050775.1 Minisyncoccota bacterium | reverse complement strand
GTGGTTTTTGTTTTAAGGGGAACGTTTACAGGTCGATGTTGATACCGCCAGTAGAAGAAGCTGAGCCGGTAGCACCTACATTAACAGTGGTGTTCGAGCTGGAAGTTGCTGCGGCACCATTAGTATTTGCAGACGCTTTTACACTGCTCTCAACTGACGCTTTAGCCGAAGCTTCAGCGGAAAGGTCGGACGCGATGTCGAGCGTTGCATGTACACGGTTCACAAGAATGGTAAGTGTTGTTTCGCCTTCAGCGTTTGCGCTGGCTTTAGCCTGTGCAAGCGCGGAAGCTTGCTTTGCTACCGAAGCCTGGAAGCGTGCTGCTACGTCTGCAGCTATAGCGTAGTCGCCTTTTTCCTGGAGCTTAGCGATAAGTGTTGCAGTGTTCTTTGCATGTGCCTCGAAATTCTGTTCAATGCGCGCCTGGGCATTAGCATCGAGACGGCCTTCCGAGGAGAGCTTTGCAGCTTCCTCAAGACGAATCTCTGCCTTTGCTATGTTGAAGTCTGCTTTTGACTTGTCATCGAACGCGAGCGAGCTCTGAATGTTTTCGTTAACCCCGACCTTAAAACCGTAGAGCGCATCACCCGGGAGGGCATTTTGCGACGCTACGGAGACAGCGCCGCCAAGTGTGGCTGTCAGTACGAGCGCGATTGCAATAAAGGGCATGAAAGTAATTGTTATGTTAGTGGTAATTCTTGAAGTTCCCTTACAGGAGCTTCCCTAATGAAGACGTCAGTATAGAACGATTCTTACTATACGGCCTTACTTCAATGTGTTATAGTGGGGACAACGCATATGCAAGAAGGACTGCATATAACGCTCGCTTCTGAGCGCTTGTTCCAATTATGGGGTTTTCCCATAACCAATAGCATTTTGACTACCTGGCTAGTCATGGCGGTATTGCTCCTCTCGGCCTTTTTGGTTGGCCGCCGCCTCTCTGCCGTTCCAGGCAAAGTACAAAATCTATTCGAGATGCTCTACGAATATCTCTTTAACTATGTTGAGGAGACGTTGGGCGATAAAAAAATGGCAAAGCGCTATGTTCCGTTCGTGACGACTATATTTCTCTTCATTCTCACAGCGAATTTATTTCACTTTCTTCCAATTTTTAAAACCATTACCATAGAGCGTGGGGATACTATGGTGCCGCTCTTTCATAACGTTAACTCAGACCTTAACTCTACCTTAGCGCTCGCACTCATCTCGTTTTTTGTTATCGAGCTTTCTGGTATTTTGACGCTCGGCGTATTGAAGTATGGTTCAAAATTTGTTAACTTTAGAGGAGGCTTTATGGGGTTTGCTGTCGGGCTCCTTGAGCTTATCGGCAACCTCGCACGCCTTGTCTCATTCTCGTTCCGATTATTCGGAGCGATTTTTGCGGGCGAAGTGCTCCTTATGGTCATTGGGCTTTTCCTTCCGTACGTGGTCCCTGTTCCTCTTATGGCCTTCGAAGTGTTTATTGGGGTACTCCAGGCCGCCATCTTCGCGATCCTCACGCTAGCATTCATCAAGATTGCTATAGAGGAGCCTCACGGCAGCGAAGGTCACCACAAAGTGGAGGGGCAGGCACAAGGGGCGCCTGTCTCGACATTGGCGTCGAGTCAAGGTGCGCATTAACATAGGTTTCAATAATTAACAGTTAGATATACGAATATGGATATAGAAGTAGCAAAAACACTAGGCATGGCGCTCGTCGTAGGCCTTGGCGTTATCGGTCCCGGTATCGGTCTTGGCATCCTTGTGTCGAAAGCGCTCGAAGCTATCGGCCGCAACCCAGAAGCAGCGCCGCAAATCCAGGCAACCATGTACATCGGCATTGCCGTTACGGACGTGCTGGCCATCTTCGCCGTCGTTATTGGTTTCATCATCAAATTTACCTAATTTCCGTATCTTTGGCGTATTTCGTTGTCACGCTTCGCCACATTTTGCTCGCCGCAGCTACAAGTGCGGTTCGTAAAATATGACTCGCGTTCCTAGAACTCCGCTCAAAGCTACAGAAATTTGCTCTATGTAGTTCATCCTTTTAGCTCTCAGTAACATAATGGAACAAATTCTTTACACATTCGGGATAGATTGGCGGCTCCTCCTTATAAACGCCACTAACTTCGGGCTTCTGCTCGCAGGTTTGACGTATTTCCTCTATACGCCTATCAATCGCATGCTTGAAGAGCGCCGCGCTAAAGTAGCGCAAGGTGTACACGAAGCAGAAGCAGCGTCGCAGCGTCTCCAAGAAATAGAGGCGTCGCGCTCAGGTCTTTTGGCAGAAGCAGGGAAGGAAGCTGACTCAATAGTCTCTGCTGCACGCAGTGCAGGGGTTGAAAAACAGCGCGAACTGCAAAGCCAGGCTGAAGCTGCCGCTGCGAGCGTCCTCAAAGATGCAGAGCGCGAAGCACAGGAATTGAAAGACCAGGCATTGCGCGAGAGCAAGCAAGAAGTTGCAAAGCTAATTGTGCTGGGTATGGAAAAGACGTTTGAAAAGAAATAGACCTTATATGGATATCGCAAGCCAATACGCCCGCGCCCTTCACGAACTTGTCGAGAAGGAACCTGCAAAGGGAAAAGAATATCTTCGCAATCTGCGCGAAGTGTTAATGCAGCGCGGCCACGGTAAACTTTTGCCTCGCATTTACGGAGCGTATGAGCGCTTACAACTACGCAGCGAACGTTCCAAACGGTTCTCTACTGCCACTAAAGAGCAAGAGAGAACACGCAAACTGGTCGAGCTCTACCGTCATCTGGTCAACACACACTAAATTCCATGCAACATTTTATAGAACAATTTAAAAAAGAGATAGAAGGCTTTAAGGCGACTGAACGCCCTAAAGATACCGGCGTAGTGCTGCGCGTAGGAGACGGTGTGGCTGAAATAGAAGGTCTGCGCAGCGCACGCATGTCGGAAATGGTTCGTTTTGAAACAACGGGCAATAAACCTCTAAAAGACGCAGTGGAAGTGAAAGGGGATGTCTTCGGCGTGATCCTTAACCTCGAAGAGGAGTCTGTGCGCGTCATTATTCTTGGCGATGCAGGAGCGGTGGCTGAAGGTATGACTGTTATTCCTACTGGGGAAGTGCTCTCCATTCCGGTAGGTGAGGCGCTTTTGGGTCGCGTTGTCTCTCCGCTCGGAGAAACAGTAGACGGGCTTGGTGCCATACAGTCCACTAAGCGCAATGCTATTGAGCGCGAAGCGTTTGGTGTTATCGAACGATCCTCCGTTAACACGCCGCTGCATACCGGCATCAAAGCCATCGACTCGATGATCCCGATCGGTCGGGGACAGCGCGAACTTATCATCGGCGATCGCTACACGGGTAAAACTACCATTGCGATCGACACCATCATCAACCAGAAGAGCGAACCAGATGCAACGCGTCCAATATGTATTTACGTTGCTGTTGGTCAGAAGGAATCCAAAACTGCACGCCTCGTAGCATCGCTAAAGGAGCGCGGCGCGATGGACTACACGATAGTCGTTGACGCAGGCGCTTCAAGCCCTGCGGCGTTGCAGTACCTTGCACCGTTTGCAGGTGCGGCTATCGGCGAATACTTTATGGAACAGGGCCGCGATGCTCTCGTGATTTACGATGACCTTTCTAAACATGCTGTTGCATACCGCCAGCTCTCGCTTTTGTTGCGCCGCCCGCCGGGCCGTGAAGCGTATCCTGGAGACATTTTCTACCTGCACTCTCGGTTGCTTGAACGTGCAGCAAAGCTCTCTAAAGAAAAAGGCGGAGGTTCTCTTACCGCGCTTCCTATCATTGAAACTCAGGAGGGCGACATCTCTGCATACATTCCGACAAACGTTATTTCTATCACGGACGGTCAGATTTTCCTTGAGACAGATCTCTTCAACAAGGGTATGCGTCCTGCAGTGAACGTCGGCAACTCGGTGTCTCGCGTGGGTTCTGCTGCACAGACCAAGGCAATGAAGAAAGTATCTGGCCGCATCAAGCTCGAACTTGCGCAGTTCCGCGAACTCGAAGCGTTTATGCAGTTCTCTCAAGATCTCGATGCAGACACCAAGAAGCGCATTGACGGAGGTGAACGTCTTACGGCCTCGTTGCGTCAGCGCAACGGCATGCCTCTTCCGTTCGAAAAGCAGGCAGTAGCTATTTACGCGGCCATTAACGGCTACTTGGCAAAAGTGGCAGTAGCGCGCGTTCCAGAATACGAAGAGAAACTTCTTGCGTTCATCGAGAGCAATGCAAAGGCGATATTCGAGAGTATTGAACGTGCACGCGATATTGCACAACAGACCGAAGAAGAACTTAAAATGCAGCTCCAGAAATTCGAAAGCTCACATCCGGATCTTTTTAACTAACCATGGCGGGACTTAAGGTAATCAAAAGCAAAATACGCTCTGTAGGTAAAACGCGCACCGTCACCAAGGCGATGGAAGCGGTTTCTGCTGCAAAGATGCGCAAAGCTCAGCAGAAGGCACTCAGTGGCCGCGCGTATGCACGCGCCGCAGCAAGCGTACTTTCACGTGTTGCTGGTGCAGGTGCACTGCAGACCCACCCGCTTGCCCAGGCTCGTCCGGTCTCTCGCGCTCTATATATAGTCATCACCAGCGACAAGGGCCTTGCAGGAGCACTTAACTCTGGTGTATTGCGTGCTGCAGCAGCAGATATCGCAGGGCTCGGCTTAACGCCGGAGAATACTCGCGTTGTAGCCATAGGTCGCAAAGCGGGAGACTTCTTTGAACGCCGCGGATTTAGCGTACAGATGCACCCAAATACCGATCTGGTGGATACAAACTTTATGAGCTCGCTTTTGCGCACGAGTGCTACAGAATACTCTGCCGGTACTGTCGATTTAGTAAAGGTGGGATATCAGAATTTTATATCGACGTTCGAACAGCGCCCAACGTTGCGCACGGTATTTCCGCTTTCTATTCAAGAGCTTGCGAACGTAGTGGGAGACATCCTTCCAGCGCGTGGAGCATTTGCAGAGCCTGTACTTTCGACATCATCGGCACCGTATACAGTTGAACCTTCGGAAGAAGAAGTGCTCGGCATGCTCATCCCTAAACTTGCAGGCATCTTTGTGTATCATGCGCTTCTGGAAACACAGGCGTCAGAGCACTCGGCTCGCATGGTAGCGATGAAGTCAGCATCAGATAAAGCATCTGAAATGGCTGATGCATTAACATTGAAGTTCAACAAAGCGCGCCAGGCAGCTATTACGCGCGAAGTGAGCGAGATAACCGGCGGCATGGAAGCGATGGCCGCATAACAGCAGTAATAATTATCTATATGGCAAAAGAAATGCAAAAAGGAGAAATAGTGCAGGTCATCGGTCCGGTCGTTGACGTCTACTTTGAAGGGGAGACTCTTCCGGCTATCCGCAATGCGCTCAAAACAAAAGTTGAAAGCCGTTCAGTAACGCTTGAAGTTGCGCAGCATTTGGGTCTAGGTCGTGTGCGTGCGATTGCTCTGCAGGATACCTCTGGCCTTAAGCGCGGAGAAGAAGTCACAGATATGGGCTCTCCAGTTATGGTGCCAGTAGGCGAGAAAGCGCTCTGACGCCTCTTTAACGTGATCGGTGAGCCGATTGACGGAAAGCCGCAGGTAGAAGGCGCGCCCAAAATGTCCATTCACCGCGATCCGCCGGCCTTTAAAGACCAGCGCACCAAAGCAGAAGTATTTGAAACAGGTATTAAGTCCATCGACCTTCTCGCACCCTTTATTAAAGGAGGAAAGGTGGGACTCTTCGGCGGCGCAGGCGTAGGCAAGACCGTTATGATGCAAGAGCTCATCCGCAACGTTGCAACAGAACACAGTGGCTACTCGGTGTTTGCAGGCGTGGGCGAGCGTGTGCGCGAGGGAAATGACCTCTATCATGAAATGACAGAGACCGGCGTTATTGACAAACTTGCGCTTGTGTTCGGCCAAATGAACGAAGTGCCGGGTGCCCGCGCACGCATCGCGCTCACGGGCCTCACGATGGCAGAATATTTCCGCGACGAAATGGGTAAGGACGTACTCTTCTTCATGGACAACGTATTCCGCTTCGTTCAAGCAGGATCCGAAGTGTCTTCGCTTCTCGGTCGTGTGCCTTCAGCGGTGGGGTATCAACCAACACTCGCAGAAGAAATGGGTCAGTTGCAAGAGCGCATTACTTCTACCAAGAAAGGCTCTATTACCTCTGTACAGGCTATTTACGTGCCAGCAGACGACCTTACTGACCCAGCGCCAGCAACGACCTTCCAACATCTCGACTCAACTGTCGTGCTTTCCCGCCAGCTTGCATCTTTGGGTATTTACCCAGCCATCGACCCTCTGGAGTCTAACTCCACTGCGCTTGACCCAGATATCGTAGGTGAAGAGCATTACCGCACAGCGCTTGAAACAAAGCAGGTACTCCAGCGCTACAAAGACCTTCAGGACATCATTGCCATTCTTGGTATTGAAGAACTATCTGAAACCGACAAGCAGCTTGTGTACCGTGCGCGCAAAATGCAGCGCTTCCTGTCTCAGCCTACGCACGTGGCAGAAGTATTCTCCGGTATCAAAGGGGTGTATGTTCCAGTATCTGAAACCATTCGCGCATTCCGCGAAATTCTTGACGGCAAGCACGATGATAAGCCTGAGTCCGCGTTCTACATGAAAGGCGGCATCGACACAGTGAAGGCAGAATAATATAAAAGATGCGCGTAACTATTGCACGAGTAGATGAAACTCTCTTCGACGGCGAAGCACATTCGCTGACGGTTCCTGCTGCGGGCGGGGAGATGACGGTGCTAGGGCATCATATGCCCATAGTTACGACTCTCAAGAGTGGCAACGCGATTGTGCGTGTTACTGAGTCTGACATACGCGAATTTCCCGTAGAAGGGGGTGTATTGGAAGTTCGCTCCGAAGGCGCAACAGTGATTTTGTAACCTTAGTATGTTTGTAACTACGCTTGCGCTATTTTTTGCGCGAGGTAGTATCGGGGAGGAATTCAACACACAGGGGAAATTTGAATGTCCAAGCCAACTAAAACGGCTAAATCAAACGGACAACCAGTCGTTCATACAAAAGGGCAGTCGCCCAGATGCGTAAAGCGAAAAATGGGCGCTCCTCGCAAGTCACCTGTTTTTGATCAGATCACTCTGCTTCGTTTCGGCCGCCGAATTACTGTGGCCATGCTAGCTAGCAGGTAACGTTTTAGGCGCTTCCTTCGGGAAGCGCCTTTTTGCTATCGTATCTTGCAAGCATATACAACGTAGCCGCTTCCCCTGACACCGCTTTTCGCGGTCCTTGCGCAAAATGAACTTCATTAAAAAGACTGGACGAATGCTTCGCAACGAAAAATCGGTGTACGGGGCTTCACTACTGATTCAGTGCCACTGTGACACACTTGAGTATGAAAAAAGTGGCAGCGTATGTCACCGGTGCGGTGGGGATTTTTGTAATGGCGGCATTGGTGTGGGCACCTTTTCGGCTCTTATGGCCCATGCAGCAGTGTCGTCTTGGCAACAAGGGGCAACAATGGTGCCGAAGTCTCAGACCGACTTCGGCAGCGATTCGTTTAAACAATCTCTGCGCAACCTTAAAGCTACTGGAGCAAATTATGTTTCATTTGTAGTCCCGTATTATCAGTCGAATATGTATTCAACTGATATACAAAACGGCTGGAATACGCCAACGGACGCATCGCTTAAAGCAGCTATCGATTATGCGCACGAGCTTGGTCTTGCGGTCATGTTAAAGCCTCACGTTGAATCCTACGGAGGTGAATGGCGCGCATACATAAATCCAAGCGACAGAAACGAGTGGTTTGGTGCGTATGGAGCAAAACTGCTTAATCTTGGCGAGATAGGCCGGGTGCATCACGTAGAAATGATATCTATAGGAACGGAGATGGTATCTATGACCGTACCTCAAATCAATTCAACCAATACGCAGAACTGGATCAATCTCATTGGTCAGTTGCGAGCCGTATACAACGGAAAGCTTACGTATGGCGCAAATTCTACAAACAACGACAATAGTTATTACCAGAATGAAAAAAAATTCATCGGCTTCTGGAGCTATCTGGATTATGCCGGTCTTTCGGTGTATTACGGGTTAAATTCCGACAGCTCGGTCGATGGCATGAAAGGCGCATGGAACTATTGGAACAACAACGACATAAAAGGTTTTGCGCAAAGCGTAGGGAAGCAAGTTCTTTTTCTAGAAATAGGGTATCGCAGCTTGCAAGATGCACATCGAGACCCGTGGAACTGGCAGCGCGGCGGTGCATCAGATGAAACTCTGCAAGCCAATGCGTATGAAGCGCTCCTCTCGTATTGGAATGATTACGACTATCTGGCCGGCGTGTATTGGTGGGACTGGGAAACGAACCCTAACGCAGGTGGGCAAGGCAACAGCGACTACACGCCTCAGCGTAAAGCTGCGGAACTCGTGTTGACCCGCTGGTACACTGCGGCGCCACAACCCACCCAGCCGCCCTCAACTCCGAGCTTCTCTTCAAGTGCAAGCGCAAATCCTGGAGGTCCTAATGTTGGGACTGCTACGTCAGTGCGTGCCAGTATCAAGAATCTGACCATGAGCCCAACAAGCGGCGGCATAGTCGATATTGAAATTTACAATGCTTCCAACCAGCGGGTATACCAGCAATTCTACGAGAATCAGGCGTTCGGCAGTGGCGAAGAGCGTAACTTTGATATTTTGTGGACTCCGACTGCAGCGGGCGAGTACCGAGTAACGGTAGGCGTGTTTAGCGGCGGCTGGAGCACTGCGTATCATTGGAATAATAGCGCTCTGACGTTTTCGGTAGGGCAAGGGTCTGCAAATCCACCTCCTCCACCACCACCGCCGACAGGAAGCGCGACAACAAATATCTGGTGGCCTACTGACGGCGCCAGCCTGCAGGGAGTTCAGCCGCTCAAAGCAATGCTAGAAGGCAGAGATGTCTCGCAGTATCAGATGTTTTGGAGCGTTGACGGCGGTGTCCGAAATTCTATGTTCAATTCATCGCAAGACTATCCGCACAAAGAAGCGTTAGTAGATTTTACCGGCTGGAATTGGAAAGGCAGCGGTCCCTACACGCTTACATTCATCAGCACGAACTCAGGCGGTGCAGTTATAAGCCAAAAATCGGTTAACGTCTTCGTTCGCTAGCAAAAGTGCATGATATTCTTTACACATGGTCTTTTCAGCCGAATTATTGGCTTTCGGCCTCTATTTTGCGCAGCAGATAGGCGTGCTCCTCGCTATCGGAGCTCAAACGATATTATTGTCGGGACATCTTCTTGATACACATGCGGAGCGGTTTAATGAGCATTTGCGCACCGCAGCTCGTTGGGTTCGTTTTGTGGGAATCGCGCTCATCGTTATATCCGGAGGTGCAGTAGGATATTTTCATTTCATTGCAGGAGAAACAGCGGTACTTGAAGAACCAGCCTTTGTATTTAAGTGGCTCTTGGTGGCACTGCTTCTTGGGTTTCATTTGCTCGATACACTACAACGCGGGCGAGGCATCATCTTGTGGCTCGAAGGAGCAAGCTGGTACGCGCTCTTTTTAGTGCACACGCTGGCTCCTGTAATTTCTTGGAAAAATATTCTGATCGCATATGGCGCCTGGATTATTGCGTTTGGCATTGTCTGGGGAATATTTTTGTACGCTGTAACACCGCGTAAGAAAAAAAATATTGTGCCTATAGTAGCACAAGAAACGACTGTGCTGTCAAAACCTGTTGTTACACCTCCACCGCCTAATAAGCCTGTCGTCCCTGTCGCTACAGCGGTACAAGTTCCACCGCCTGCAAAAACGCCAGAACATCCATTGCCTGCACTACACGCGGTAGCAGAACTTCCTGCGCCTGTGAAAGAAAAAATTCCAACTCCGCCTCCACCACCGCCTGTGCCTGTCGCACCGAAAGTCGCTGAGCCGCCAAAAAAAGAAATACCAATGCCAGAGTTGGATCAAGCAGGACTTCCAGCCATACATGTTATGCCGCAGAAGCCTGAGGATATCGGCAAGCATTTGCGTGCAGCTGGGGTACAATTTACTTCAGAATAACTATGGGATTCTTCTCCGATTATTCAAAAAAGAAAATTACGATTCTGGTGGGGCATCCGGATTCGGGGCCCACACTTACGGGAGAGATGGCGCTTTTGTATGAAACTGCTGCAAAAAAAGCAGGCCACGAAGTGAAGCGTTTTAATTTAGGAGAAATGAAGTTCGACCCCATTCTCCATAAAGGTTATAAAGAAATACAGACACTGGAACCTGACCTAAATGCTCTGCAAGAAGCTGTTTCCTGGTGCGACCATTTTGTCTTGTTCTATCCAAACTGGTGGCAGACGATGCCAGCTCTTTTGAAAGGCCTTTTTGATCGTTTTTGGTTGCCAGGGTTCTGCTTTAATATGCGCAAGCATAAAGATGGTACACGCGCGCTAGGCTGGATAAAACGCATGAAAGGGAAGACTGCGCGCGTATTCGTACTCTCTGGCAGCCATCCGTTCCTTATCTGGCTATTCTTCGGCGATTACACCAATGAAATTAAAAGAGGCATCCTATGGTTCGCTGGTTTTAAGGTAAAACTTTCGCGTATTGGCCCAACGGACCATGCGCCTGAATGGAAGAAGAACGAATGGCGCAGAAAAGCGGCCTATATGGGCCGTTTAGGAGAGTAAAGTAGCCCCCGCTGACGCGGGGGCTGGTAGTTTATGACGCCGCTTCGAAAAACGGTGACAAATTGTGTTCTAAGTCTGGCACTTTTTTCAATAGTTTTTGCAGAAACTCTTCAAGATCCTCATGAATCCTTTTAACAGAACTGTGGTGAAAGGAAAGATGATTCCTTCCAAATCCAAGGTTTTTCGCTGCGGAATCATTCAACTCGCATGAGAGATGAGTGACTCCAGAATTCGGGTAATTGAATATTTTCCACGCACAGTGCTTCGTGCCAATGAGGAGAGGATTCTTGTCTGTAAACGCGTGATGGCTCTCGTTTTTACGTTGAAGAAGATGTCTCAATAAATCCTCAATGGTCTTTATCTCTCTCTTCATGAGGTCAATATGTTGTGATCCGCTAAGAAGTTTTTCTGCGGCTTTCTTCATTTCACATTTCCTATTCTCTAGGACCCTCTCGGGCGTCAGTGAAAAGCATTACTGCTTGGGTTCTACCCGTCGTAGGTATATATTGCGTTTGAGCTGTAGTCAAGCTAAACGCTATACAAGATAAGGTTTTTTTGTCAGTATAGGTGTCAATGGCATTAAGCATAGGTATCGTCGGGCTCCCGAACGTCGGGAAGTCTACTCTTTTCAACGCTCTTACAAAAAAGAGCGTTTTGGTTGCTAATTATCCGTTCGCTACCATCGACCCTTCTGTTGGAGTGGTAGCAGTGCCGGACGAAAGGCTAGACCAGCTTTCAAAATTCAGCAGCTCCGTAAAAACGCTTCCCGCAGCTATTGAATTCGTCGACATTGCAGGTCTTGTAAAAGGTGCCGCAGAAGGCGAGGGCCTTGGTAACCAATTCCTGTCGCATATCCGCGAAACAGATGCTATTGCTCAGGTAGTGCGTATTTTCGATAACTCCAACATAGGGCACGTTGCAGGCACCGTTGACCCGGTGCGCGATATTGAAACTATAAATTTTGAGTTAGCCCTTGCAGATCTTTCTACTGTAGAGAAGCGCTTGGGAACCTTGGAGCGCGATGTGAAACGCGGCGACAAAGAAGCCGTCGTGCTTAAAGATGCAGCAGAAAAAGTTTCTAAAGTACTTGCTGCGGGAGCGCTTGCTTCAACTGCAGATCTTTCTAAAAAAGAACTCGAAGCTATTAAAGATTTGCACCTTCTTACGATGAAGCCGATTCTTTATGTACTAAACAAGGAAGCGGGCGGCCACAATCTCGATGAGCTTAACGATGGCCGTTTTGAAGCGCTTATACATTATTTTGAAACACAGAACGCGAAATATGTTGTGGTGGATGCACATGTAGAAAGTGAACTACGCGAACTCCATACGGAAGACAAAGTGTCCTTCCGCCAGGAGTATGGAGTTTTTGACGACGGGATAAACAGCCTTATTCGCGCAGGATATGAACTTCTTGGACTTATGAGCTTCTTTACTACGGGCCCAGAAGAAACGCGCGCATGGACTATTAAAATCGGTTCGACTGCTCCTGAAGCGGGTGCTGCGATACACACAGACTTTCAAACTAAATTTATCCGTGCTGAAGTTATTCCTTGGAACACGCTTCTGCAAGATGGTTCGTACGCGAAGGCTCGCGAGCTAGGGCATCTTCGTACAGAAGGGAAGGAATACGTAGTTCGAGATGGTGATGTTATAGAATTTTTACATTCTTAGTTAAATCGTTGTTCCTTGTTCCCTCGTCGTATACTCCTCGGGATCCTCAATGTTGCGGCCATGTGAGCATGGGCAACATTGGGAGATGTCATGGAATTCCTTCATTCGTAGCTTTTTTGTAGCTATTGACAAAATATGTTAGAGGGTGTATACTAATATAAGTTGGGTGCGTATTGAAACCTGCCCCTCTGGCGTATCTGGGCGATTCCTGAAGTGAGGAACAGACTGACTGACCATACGATTAAGGACGAGATTAGCTGCTTAGGCCGCGAAGTCCTTCCCTAAAGATGCCGTCACGAAGCGCTCACACCCTTGCATAGGGACCAGATGGAACGTTCCCGGGTATTCCAGAGGACGCAGTTCAAGAAACATCCAACTCGTACATTTCAATGTGGTATAGTCGGCAATTTCGCCAATAGAAATAGAGGGAGGCGACGATTCACCCAAGCAAGAATTCCTCTCTGCCTCAGAAATGAATAGAGGAAGTGCTCTTGGGCTCGCGTGTACTACATATATTCTCACCGGTTCCCGTTACACTGGCCGTCCACTTGAATGTGGCGGCCAGTTTGTTTTATATAGATGAAAAGAAAAAGGCCTGCGCTTGCGCGCAGGCCTCAGTGACTTTTTAACGAACCACCATGCTTTCTTAAAGAGCCGCTTCATCCACGAATCCGTAAATTCAGCGTAGAGAGCACGTATGGCCGCTTCGTAATCATCATTATCGATGCCAATGATGATGCTAAGTTCGCTGGAACCTTGGTCCACGATGCGGATATTAATACCGCACCATGCAAGTGCTCCCGATGCTCGAGCAAGGATGCCAGGAGTGTTAGTCATCCCGCTGCCAACGACGCTTATAAGGGCGATATTATGCCCTATACACACTTCGTCGGGTTCGCACGTCTGTTCTAGATCCTTAAGAAGTGCTGGGAACTTACCTTTAAGGTTCTCAGACCTCACAAGGAAGCTAACAGTGTCGATGCCGCCAGGAACATGCTCAATATTTACAGCATGTGTGGCGAAAACGCCCGTAGCACGATGTAAGAACCCGAGCTCCTGGTTCATAAGGCGCTTCTCCAACCGGATGATGCTGAAGTCTTTCTTTCCCGCTATTCCGATGACCGCTCCGTTGCGATGTTCGGGTAGATACGCATCATCGACGACCAGCGTGCCTTTCTCTTCCGGAAGCCACATGTTGCGTACTTCGATAGGAATATTCTTCCCGCGTAGCGGCAACACAGCCTCCTCGTGCAAAACCTCAAAGCCCATGTAAGAGAGCTCACGCATCTCCTTTGTAGAGAGAACTTTGATGGTGCGAGGATTCTTTACGATCCTCGGATCAGCCATCTTCACTCCCGTCACGTCTTTCCAGTTCTCGCACTTCTCGGCTTTTACGCCGGCTGCGACAAGCGTCTTGGTAAGATCAGTGCCACCGCGTGTCATAAGCTTCACCGATCCGTCGAATGCTTGGCCGTAAAAGCCAGGGATGATGGCGTTTGGCAGCTTGCACAAGAGCGCTGCGCGCTCAAGCGTCTCCTGCAGGTTGAGCCTTCCTTCTGCATCAAAGCGAACGAATGTGCTTGCGTCCACAAACGTGAATCCGAGGTGTTCGCTCATGATCTTCGCCATAAGGTATTCGCCACGGCTTACGATGAAGTCGAAGGATGAACCGTCGGCAAGATCACGTCCGAGCTTTTCTACTTCTCTTTTGGCATTGAATTTCGTGCCTGTAGCGAGCTGTGCGAACCTTGCTTCGATTTCGTTCAGCATCTCGCTGCGCGACTTCTCGGGGTGGTCGTCCCGGTGTAGGTGGATAAGCACGTTGGTCATCTTGTCGTATTCATCGTCCTTGCCGGGCGCGGATACGACGACGATACTCCTTCTTTGGTCAGATAGCGTGATTTCACACGCCTTTTTTACTGAACTGAGGTTGCGCATGCAGGCGCCACCCCACTTAACGACAATACGCTTTTCTTGTAGCATTGTGCCCCTCTTTGTGTTGAATGAACTCTAAAAGGCACCCTATCAAAACATTGCTAAAAACTCCACATGGTATGCTTGTAATACTCATTACTTCATAACGTCTTAACACTTCATATGGAACGGCCTAAAGCAACACCGAAAGATTTCTTCCTCTGGGCTGGTGCAATGATTTCTCTATACGCAGGCATATTTGCCTTCGTTTCTCTTTTGTTCCAATACATTAATCATGCGTTCCGCGACTCGCTTAGCTACTATTACGACCCGTACCAAGGCGGCATAGCATACTCAATGGCCTCGCTCATTGTGCTTGCGCCGCTGTTTCTTATTCTTATGCGCGCCATTCGCCGCAGCATTGAGCGCGACCCTTCGCGCAACGAAGTGTGGGTTCGTCGCTGGGCTCTGTATCTTTTTGTGTTCGTCGCAGGAGCAGCGATAGTGATTGACCTCATAGTTCTTCTTACAACCTTCCTCTCGGGTGAAGAACTGACAGTACGCTTCTTGCTGAAGGTTGCGGTTGTGCTGTTGGTAGCCGCCGCTGGTTTTATGCACTTCCTTGCTGACATCTGGGGCTACTGGCTGAAGAATCCGCACTATGCCCGCTACATAAATTGGTCCGTAGGCGTTCTGGTGGTTCTATCTATTGCGGCAGGCTTCCTTATTGTCGGTTCTCCACAGACACAGCGACAGTACCGCCTAGATTCTCAGCGCGTACAGGACTTGAATAGCATTCAATCTCAAGTCATCTACGTATATCAGCAAAAGAATGCTCTTCCCACAGCACTTTCAGAACTGGAAGATCCTCTTTCGTACTACACCGCGCCTACAGATCCTAAAACCGGCGCTGCGTACAAATACCGAGCGACAGGTCCGCTTTCGTTCGAAGTATGCGCAACCTTTGACCTTCCAAGTTCTGGCATGGAAGAACCTATGTATCCTGAACCCGCGTATCGTTCAAAAGGCATGGATTCTAAATGGATACACGGCACAGGGGAGACATGCTTCCAGCGTGTCATAGACCCAGAACTGTATCCGCCGTTCACCAAAAATATCTAAGCAAAGAGCGCCCACCTTTCAGTGGGGCGCGTTCGTATGGTACTTTACTCTCTATGGCTTCAGGGTACGACCCAAAAGAAATAGAGAAGAAGTGGCAGGAGGTCTGGGCCGCTACAAAGCTCTACGCTACCACTGACGATTCCAACAAACCAAAAACGTACGTGCTCGACATGTTCCCGTACCCTTCGGGCGAAGGGCTGCACGTTGGTCATCCAAAAGGGTATATCGCAACCGACGTATATGCTCGACACATGCGCATGCGCGGCCACTCGGTGCTTCACCCGATGGGGTGGGATGCGTTTGGCTTGCCTGCAGAAAACTTCGCTATAAAAACTAAAATCCACCCGCGTGTTGCGGTAGAGAAAAATATTGCGCGCTTTAAAGAGCAGTTAGCAGGTATCGGGTTTGATTACGACTGGAGTCGGGAGATTAACACCACTGACCCGGCGTATTACACATGGACACAGTGGATTTTCTTGCAGATGTTCAAGAAGGGCTTGGCATTTCAATCTAACGAGCCTATCAACTGGTGTCCGTCGTGCATGACCGGGCTTGCAAACGAGGACTTGGATGGCACGGTGTGCGAACGCTGCGGAACCGAAGTAGAAAAGAAATCTCTGCCTCAGTGGGTTCTAAAAATTACCGCCTACGCTGACCGCATGCTCGCAGACTTGGATAGTTTGCGCTGGCCAGAGCACATTAAGGAGGCTCAGCGTAACTGGATAGGCCGGAGTGAAGGTGCGCATATTGAATTTTCAATCGCAGGTTCAGATAAAAAAATCAAAGTATTTACAACGCGCCCCGATACGCTTTTTGGCGCTACATACATGGTGCTCGCGCCAGAACACGCTCTAGTTAAAGAATTGCCTATTTCCAATCGCGCAGATGTGGATGCGTATGTCGCTTCTGCTTCAGCAAAAAGCGAAATAGAACGCACTGATGCAGGCAAAGATAAAACCGGTGTCGAGCTCAAGGGCGTGAAAGCAATGAACCCAGCGAACAAAGAAGAAATTCCCGTCTATGTAGCCGACTATGTGCTTGGCGGCTACGGCACTGGTGCCATCATGGCTGTTCCTGCCCACGATGAACGAGACTACGAATTTGCAAAGAAGTTCAATATTCCTATCGTGCAAGTAATAGAACCAAAATTTTTTGGCTCTAAAGAAGTTATTGAAAAGAAGTTTGGGACAACTCGTGGGGACGAAGTCAGGCCAGACATGGAATTTGTTCGGAGAGAAGCCGTGTGTGCCGTTGTTAGAAATCCGAAAGACGACACGTATCTATGCGTAAGTTGGAAAAGCAATCATATGAACGGGTTGGTTACCGGGGGTATTGAGGCGGGTGAAGATATTGTTGAAGCAGCCCGACGCGAGGTAGCTGAGGAGACTGGTTATAAAAATTTAAAATTTGTCCGTACTTCGCCCGTTGCCATCAATACTTTTTTCTACCATAGGGTTAAAAAGCAAAACCGTTGGGCCCATTTTACATTCGTGTTCTTTGACCTCGAAAATGACGAGTGCCAAGCAATAGATGAGCAGGAAACTGCTTTGCACGAAATCGTATGGAAAAAGAAAGAAGAGTTAAAGAGCTTCTTTACTGTGTTTGAAGGAGATTTTGTCGTTGATCTTCTTAACGACAGAGAGTATGTACATACCGGCCCGGGCATGCTTTCTAATTCAGGAACATTTAACAGGCTGGATTCAGAGGAAGCTAAGAAGAAAATTACAGAACTTGTTGGAGGAGTGCTTACAACAACCTACAAACTGAAAGATTGGGTATTTAGCCGCCAGCGTTATTGGGGCGAGCCAATACCAATCATCCATTGCGAGAAATGCGGGGCGGTAGGTGTGCCAGAGAAAGATCTTCCGGTCCTGCTTCCTGAGGTCACCTCCTACGAACCAAGCGGCACAGGAGAATCTCCGCTCGCAACCATTGCTGAATGGGTCAATACAACGTGCCCAGAGTGTAATGGGCCTGCAAAACGCGAAACAAACACCATGCCGCAGTGGGCAGGTTCTTCTTGGTATTACTTGCGATTCATAGATCCACAAAACTCTGAAGCGCTTGTAGCGAAAGACAAAGAAAAATTTTGGGCTCCCGTAGATGTGTATGTCGGCGGAGACCATGCGGTGCGGCACTTAATCTATGCGCGCTTCTGGCACAAGTTTTTGTATGACATTGGCTCTGTCTCAACTATCGAGCCGTTCGCCCGTCTTGAATTCCTTGGTTTCATTCTTGCCGAAGACGGGCGAAAAATGAGCAAACGACACGGAAATATTATTGACCCGCAAACTGTTGTTGCTGAATACGGCGCAGACACGTTCCGCGTGTACGAAATGTTTATGGGGCCGTTTGAAAATACGGTTGCCTGGAGCACAACTTCTATCGTGGGCACTAAGCGTTTTATAAAGCGCGTGTGGAAAGCGGCAGAGCTAGTACAAGACGCTCCCGCTACCGACCTAGATACGCCACTACACCAGACGATAAAGAAGGTGGGGGATGATATTGAAACCTTTAAGTTCAACACGGCAGTAAGTCAGATGATGATATTTCTTAATGAGCTTGAAAAGTCAGGTTCTATAGGTAAGGAGCAGTGGCAAAGTTTCCTGCAGCTTCTTGCTCCGTTTGCACCGCATGTTACGGAAGAGCTTTGGGCTCGCCTTGGCAACGCCTCCTCAGTTCACCTAAGCCAGTGGCCTCAATTTGATGAGAAGAAAATCCTAGCCTCTGTTGTAGAAGTTGCCGTACAAGTAAACGGCAAAGTGCGAGGCTCAGTACTCCTCCACCCAGATGCTACAGAGGCTCAGGCTCTTTCGGCGGCTAGGGCTGATACAAATGTTGCTAAATGGCTCTCTGGGGGTAGTGAAAAAAAGGCCGTATACGTCAAAGGTCGCATCGTTAGTTTTGTGGTCGAGCAGTCGTAAATCCCAGTATTCCCTTGATTTGACAAGGTTTGACCCGAGGTTTAAGGTGTGATATATTACACAACACAACATATGGTACAGACAGCGGACAAAACTGGGTTTAAACCGAAAGTAATCGTAAAGCGCCTCCTTTCGGCGCTTCCTGAGCGTTCTCGCACTGTTATAGAGGCGCGTTTTGGCCTTGGTTCTAGCACTGAAAAGGTGACTCTAGAGGCCATTGGTAAGCGCTATAGCATCACCCGCGAGCGTGTCCGCCAAATCGAAAACCATGCTCTTGGAGCACTTAAAAAGTCTCCCGCATTTGGACAGGCACATGCAGCGTTCGACGAGCTTGAACGCATCATTGATTCTCTTGGAGGCATCGTCTGCGAAGATGACCTTCTTAATTTTATGACCAAAGATAAGTCGATGCAGAACCACATCTACTTCCTTCTTGTACTTGGTGATCCGTTTAAATACCGCAAAGAAGACGACGAAGCGCAGCGTTGCTGGTATGTCGATGCAGAACTCGCAGGCAAAGTAGAAACTGCACTTAAGGGCCTCTATGAAGGTCTTTCAGACGAAGAACTTATCCCGGAAGGAGAGATGATCGATCGTTTTCTAAAAGAACTCCAGAATATAAACGACAAGCATCGCAACCAGGAAGTTCTCAAGCGCTGGCTTTCAATTTCTAAATCAATAGGCAAAAACCCGCTTGGCGAATGGGGTCAGTCTGCGTCCCCGAATGTAAAAACCAAGGGCATCCGCGACTTCGCATACCTCGCAGTTAAAAATCATGGCTCACCACTGCACTTCAAAGAAGTCGCAAACCTTATCGAAAAAATGTTTGAACGCAAAGCGCACGTAGCTACTACGCATAACGAACTCATTAAGGACAACCGCTTTGTGCTTGTTGGCCGCGGCATGTACGCACTTAAGGAGTAGGGATACACTCAGGGCGTTGTGCGCGACGTTGTACGCGAAGCACTACGCAAACATGGCCCAATGAACAAAGACGAGATTATCGAAAAGGTACTCAAAGAGCGCCATGTAAAGCCAGGTACCATCGTGGTGAACCTGCAGAATCAGAAATACTTCAAACGCGCCCGCGACGGCAAATTCTCTCTCGTCAAATAGAAAATTCTCAATAAAGAATTTTATATAGTCGTCGCTCGCTCGGAATCAAAAGCAATTTTGTTCACTCGCTTCGCTAGACTACAAAAAACCGCCCCTAGGGGCGGTTTTTTAGTTGAATACTCCAGCAACAAAGCGTACGAACTCCCACATTACAAAAATAAGCACCAGCCACACAGTGCCCCAGAGCATGTTCGTGCGCCCATGCTCTTTTTCTTCTTCATTACCGTGCGAATATACGTAATCCATAACGCCCCATAAGAAAATTATGAATGCTATGGCGCCAGCAATGCTCATTGCTCCGGCAAAGTAGAAATAAGGGTCAGACATGAGGCTCGCGACTAAGTCTCCCATACGTATTGTATACTTATAGTATCACGTATGGCCGGACATTCGTCGTCTAATATTCTTTCATACCACGGTGCCCACGAGTGGGCGGACTACATAAAAAAGTGGGGTCTTGAACCTGTCGTTGTTATGCCGCTTACTATGATCGGCATGCTTTTTGTTGCAATGAATAATGATCCAGATGCAGTCTCCGGAGTTGTTGCCGCACTTATTGGCCTGTCACCCATATGGCTCCCGGTGTTTCTAGCAAAGTTTTTCTGGATAACGTGGATGCACTACATTCGGTATTCGTTCTGGTTCGCACAAGAATACACCGTGCTCGAAATACAGTTACCTGCAGAAATCGAAAAATCACCCCTTGCCATGGAACTTATTCTTACTGCTATGCACAACGCGGGCGGGGAAACGACGTTCATAGCGCGCATTTGGGAGGGCAAGTTTCGGCCTATCTGGACCTTAGAAATAGCCAGCAATGAAGGACGCATCGGCTACTACATTCATTTACGTAAAGGATTCAAAAACCAAATCGAAGCACGCATCTATGGTCAGTACCCAGAAGCCCGTGTTACCGAAGTGCCAGACTATGCAGCAAAAATTCCATTTAACTTGGACGAATACAATCTTTGGGGAACAGAATACGAAAAGAGCGAGCCTCATGCGCTCCCCATCAAGTCTTATATTGATTATGGGCTCAACGAAAGCACGGACAAGCCAGAAATCCAGATCGATCCTCTAACGAATATTTTTGAGCTTTTGGGAACTGTGGGTAAAGACGAATATTTCTGGATTCAGATAGTTATGAAGGCGCGTAAAAAAGACGAGTGGTTCGGTTTTTACAAAGGCGGAGATCGGTATGCAGATTCTGCAAAAGAGGCGATGAATGACATTATGGCTACTGCCGCAAAGCGCTCTAAAGCGCTTCGCAATGCTGAAGATGAGGAAAATTCTACAGAAGGACGGCTCACTGAAGGCGAAAAAAAGAAAATCGAAGCCATCGAGCGCTCGCTTGGAAAATTAGTATTTGAATGCGGCATACGAGCTGTCTACCTTGCAAAACACGACACATTCAACGGCATAAATATTCCAGGGATGATTTTGCTCTTCGCTCCTTTTAAATCGCCTGGCTATAACGGGCTAGGAGTTACGCGCGGACACGCCATATTCGATTACCCATGGCAGGATCTTTTCGAAATACGGCATAAAAGGGAACGCCGCAGGCTTTTTTTCCGCTACAAGAATCGCGCATATTTCTATGTTCCGTATGATCAAAAACCTGTGTGTATGACGACTGAAGAGCTCGCGACACTCTGGCACTTCCCAGGTTCTGCTGTTAAAACTCCGGCTCTCGATCGTGTTCCGACACGTCGCGCAGAAGCTCCAATCAATCTTCCAACCTAATGTCGGAAAAGAAACATATCTTTCGCTCAACAGCGGTGTGTGACGACTGGTGCGTAGAGTGTCGCATGTACGATCGCGTATTGCCCTCGGCATTTCTCGGTGGCATTTTAGCCTTTCTTATATATTTTCTTACGTTTGCTGCCCCGCTTGAATTTCCAACCGCATCCTACGTGCGTATCGATGAAGGCAAGACGGTGTGGGAGGTAGCCGAGATTCTCCAGAAAGAAGGCATTATTCGCTGGCCTATTATGTTCGTTGCAGCAAGCCGTATCTATGGCAACGATCGCAGCGCTGTTGCAGGAGAATATTTCTTCGAGGGACCTCAAACGGTTCTTCGGGTGGCACAGCGTGTGGCCACAGGGGATTATGAACTCACGCCGGTACGCGTTACCTTCCCAGAGGGCGTAACGGTCAAACAAATGGCGGAAACACTTGAAAAAAAAATTCCTTATTTTGATACTGAAACCTTTGTGCGTTTAGCTCAAGAAAAAGAAGGGTACCTATTCCCAGATACTTATTTTATTTATCCAGCCGAAGACCCTGATGTTGTGATAGACATGCTTACCGACAATTTCGAAGCAAAAATTAAAGAATTACAGCCGCTTATCGCTTCTTCCAGCATTACTCTTAGTGACGCAGTTATCATGGCTTCGATTCTTGAAAAAGAAGCATGGAAAATGGAGGATCGCAGACGTATTGCAGGGGTACTGTGGCGCCGCATTGCAGTAGGTATGCCTCTTCAGACTGATGCTACATTTCCGTACTATCTAGGGCGCAACACATTTCAAGTAACACGCGAGGACCTTACTACGGATAATCCATATAACACCTATACCAACAAAGGTCTTCCACCTGGCGCTATCGGAAACCCAGGGATTGACTCTATTCGCGCTGCACTAGAGCCTATAAAGAGCAATTACGTATTCTTTCTTTCGGATCGTAATGGAAATTTTTATTTCAGTACTACGTATGCGCAGCATTTGCGCTACAGGGCTCAATACCTCGACTAATTGCGTAGTGCGTAGTGTGTATAGTGTATTGTATTTAGGCCTGGTTTTGACATAGTTAACGCATGACACACTCAACATACGGAGACGAGCAGCAGCTCCCGTACGGCAAAGAGATTTGGGCGCAAGCAAAGGAACACTTTACGCGTAATGCTAAAGAAATTCTTTCGGTATCCGCTCTTTTTGCACTCGTCGCACTTTTTGGGCAGATAGCCCTTACCGGCATGTTGGTTCTTGCTGGTAGCGACTGGATGCTCTCACAAAATTTCGTTGCAAGTATTGTAGGTATAACGTTCGTCAGTGCAGCTATTGTGATAGGCAGCATATTTTTCGGTATCTGGGGCTACAGCGCAATGACTGCAGTGGTGGTCGGCGAACATGTCTCTTTTAGAGAAGCTCTGCACAGAGGTTTGAAACTTTTCTGGCCTTTGGTGTGGCTCTACACTGTATATACAACAGTAGCATTTGGAGGACTGATTCTTTTCATCCTTCCTGGTATTTATCTTTTTGTCATGTGCGCATTCGCACCGTATCTTCTCTACACCGATAACGAACGAGGACTCAGCGCAGTTGTTAAATCGCGCGAGTATATTCGCGGCCGGTTTTGGCATGTCTTTACGCGCAGCCTGTACGGAGTCTGCGTTGTTTTACTATGGTGGCTGCTGGCAGCAGTTGTAGTTGTGGGCCTGCCATCTCTTGCAATCTACTTACTTCTACCGCAGGCGCCGTGGCTTATACAAATACCAGTGGAGTTTTTTAACTTTGTTTCAAGTATTCTCATAACCCCAGCATTCCTTGCTCTCTCGTATATTGTTCTCACGCATCTGAAAGCAACTCGTACACTCGCTGCCGACGCAGGAACTACAAGTAGAGGATGGTTCATCTTCTTCGGCGTAGTAGGAATAGTTGCGTCTGTTCTTATTCTTATGCTGATGGCAACCTCAGATCTTCTTGTAACTCAAGTCTTTTTTACAGAGCTAGGCCAGTCATTCTAGCTCTCGACTAAATACCTTCGGGACGTTAGTCTCGTTGTATGTGGTCGCCACAAACGCCAAAAGGCAAGCGTGCAATCGTAGGGCTCTCCGGCGGTGTGGATTCTGCTGTGTCTGCCGCATTGCTGCAAAAAGAAGGCTACGACGTGGTTGGCGTTTTTATCCGTATCGCACTTCCTGGATACCCCTGCAGTGCAGGTAATGACAAAGTAGACGCAATGCGTGTTGCGGCTCACTTAAAAATTCCGTTCTACGAAATTGATCTTTCGTTTCATTACAAAGATTTTGTATTCGCGGAAACAATGAAAGAATACGCTAAGGGTAGAACACCTAACCCAGACGCACTGTGTAATCGAGAAATAAAATTTGGATATTTCTATCAGTTCGCAATGGATGAAGGAGCAGATGTCGTAGCAACAGGCCACTACGCGCAGGTGCGCGAAAAGGGTACTGAAACACATCTTTACGCAGGCAAGGATCCACAAAAAGATCAAAGTTATTTTTTATGGGCAGTACCAGAGACTGCACTTTCTAGCGTTCGGTTTCCTGTGGGTGGTCTAGAAAAAACTCAGGTGCGCGTCTTGGCAAAAAAATTTGCACTACCTAACGCAGAACGTAAAGACAGCCAAGGCCTATGCTTCCTAGGAGATCTTTCTATAGATGAGATGCTGCACACAGAACTTAAGCCCACCCCAGGGGAGGTCCTCAATGAAAAGGGAGAAGCTATAGGCACTCACGACGGTGCTGTGTTATATACACTTGGGCAAAGACATGGGTTTACGCTTACGCAAAAGAATTCGTCTTCGGTGCCGCACTACGTAATTGCTAAGGATAAAGAATTTAATACTGTGACAGTCTCTGCTGACAAGTTTCCGAAACATGGATCTCTGACATCTATAACACTCACTGAAGAAAACTGGATAGGCGCGTTTTTTCCTGGAAAAGCCAAGGCGCGTTTTAGATATCGGCAGGAACTTATTGAAGCAGAAATACTTTCAACTAATGAGGTGCGACTTTTAACGCCGCACTATGTTCCAGAAGGGCAGTCGCTTGTGATGTACCGAAATGAGCAGTGCTTGGGTGGCGGTATTGTGGAGAAAAGCACTCTGATTTCCTAATACAGGGGTATACCCCGTTAGATACTCACACTGTTTCAATAACGGTGTCCGCAGTTCTCTATCTCACGGGGTATACTTTGCGTATGAAGAAACGCT
>JAGVKC010000006.1 GCA_020050775.1 Minisyncoccota bacterium | reverse complement strand
TCAGAAGCAACTTATTAATCTCGGCGACCAAAACGCATCGCTGGTAGGGCGCGGCGTACGTCTCTCACCAAAAGGATTATCCTTCGTAATGGCTGATTTTGGGTTTGCGAGCGAGGGGTTGCTTGACCCTAAGCCTCTTACCACTCAGATGGACATTTACCACCTGCCGCCTGAACACAAAGTACCCTCGCGTTTTCTTATGCGTTTTAATCGCACGGGAGAAAAACAACTTTCGCTTTCGGAAAATCTTGCAGGAGAGAAAAAAGGAATATGGGTAGGATGGACATAACACACACAGGCACGTGGTCGTTCGATGCGGGGATAGCAGAGAAATTCGACTATATTGCACGTCGCGAAATACCGGACTACGAGCACATACTTGCGCTGTGCATTGATTTTGCGCGTACGAATCATCCACACTATGGTGCGCGCATTATTGACATAGGTTCAGCGACTGGCTACACGCTTGAGCTTTTGCATAATGCGGGGTTTACACATATTTACGGTGTTGATAATTCAATTCACATGATTGAGCGTTCACGTGTTCAGAAAAACCTCATACACTCGTCTGTGTTTCCCAAAGAGCATGGTCCTTTTGAACTGGCATTTGCAAACTGGACACTGCATTTCATAGATGAGAGAGAGAACTATATGCGCGATATATACGACTCTCTTACTAACCAAGGAGTGTTGATTCTTACAGACAAAATGACTAGCGATTCCGCAACTCATGAGCGGTACCATGAATTCAAAAGACAAAATGGTGTTACCCAAGAAGAAATAAATCGCAAGGCAGCAGCAATAGAAGGCGTTCTTACGACTAAACCCGTTGAATGGTATGTAGAGACGTTGCAGGGAATAGGTTTCCGTCAGGTAGATATTGTTCATACGAATCTCGGTTTCGCCACGCTTATTTCTCGAAAATAAATCGAATCATAGATAGGCGTTGTGATATAGTGTCCGCGTTACTATGAAAATCTTCCTGCGTTACATTGCATACAGTCTCATCGGCATTTTTGCGTGCATCGGCGTACTTTTTACCGCTGTGTTTCTAGCGATGCAATTCGGGCTTTTGAATATTCGCGGCTCTATCTCTGAGCGCAACGATTTTTTTGCCGGCGCAGAAACACTGAGCCCTGGCGTAGTATGTGCAGACGATACACAAGAAAGTTGCGCATGGAACCAGACTCCGGAGTGGTCGGTAGTCTCTGGAGGCTTACGCAAAGATGAGGGGATTATCGCGCGAGTCTCGCAAGAAACAGGTGTAAGCGAGCGCATGATAGCTGCAGTAGTTGTCCCAGAGCAGACGCGCTTCTTCACTTCGAACCGCGAAGTGTTCAAGCGCTATTTTGAACCGCTGAAGATTCTCGGGTCGCTTTCGCAATTCTCGCTCGGAGTCTCAGGTATAAAAGAAGCAACTGCAAAACAGATTGAAAGCCAGGCCAACGATCCAGCCTCCCCGTTCTATCCAGGAGACGGCCTAAGCGCGCTCATCGCGTACCCGCCTGGAGCAAACCATGACATCGAGCTGTATAACCGCCTTACGGATGCAAAAAATCATTATTACTCGTATCTCTACACTGCGCTCTATATAAAGGAAATAGAGGAGCAGTGGCGTAGAGATGGGTACGATATTTCGCAGAACCCTGGCGCAGTGGTGACGCTCTTTAATATCGGCTTCCAAGGCTCAAAGCCAAACCCTACCCCGCGCGCTGCAGGTGCTGTCATTGCAACCGGGGGGCAAAGCTATACCTACGGAGAGCTTGGAGCGCTGTTCTACAACTCTCAAGAACTGACAGACATATTCCCTCAGTAAGAGCTGTAAGTGCAATGAATATGAACCGTCTATATATAGTAATGACCGATTTGCGATTCACTCTTAGTGTTATGGCTATTGCTGCACTTTTGCCAGCACTCTCTTTTGCGCAGACGTCTATGCCTGGTTCGGCCGGTTCTGCGGGTGCGGGTACTTCTGGAAGCGGTTATGCCTGTACCATGCAGTATGATCCTGTATGCGGCGCACGACAAGTGCAGTGCATCAAGGCACCGTGCTATTCGCAATATGAAACATTCGGCAACTCCTGCGTTATGAACGCAGAAGGTGCAACGTTTGTACACAAGGGCGAATGTACTCCGGAAGAAACGGGTCCAGTTGTCTCTGCGCTTCCGCCTCCTAAACCTGAACCCTATAAACCGCCCGCATCGTGCACGTCCTGGAACGACGGCTGCAACGTCTGTGCTCGAGGTGATACTGGTTCAGTAATGTGCACAGAAAAATATTGCGAACAGCCGGGTGCAGGATACTGCACTGCAACTGCGGGTTCTCAGGGTAGTGGCGTGAATCCTGCTCCCTCTATAGAACCTGCATACCCAGTCGATATAGACGGCGGCATTGGAGATACTCCGGGTGTGCCCTCAGCGCCAGTCTTTGAGAAAGAACGAGGATTTAGTGTATTCAAATTCTTCAGCGGTGCGTGGAATACGGTTCTGTTGTGGCTCGGCTTCTAAATTTTCTCGAATGATATACCCCATGGGATAAGTTTTTATTTTATTACTCATGCGCTCGTCACTATCTCACGGGGTATACTAGGGAGGTACGCGCATTATTAGCCACCTCTCTTTTTGTATATGGATTTGATAGTTAACTATGCAGCAATTCTCGCAGCGGCCATAGTGGCAATGGGTCTCGGGTTTTTATGGTACTCGCCCGTACTCTTTGGCAAAGAATGGATGAAGCTCCTTAACATTACACCCGAATCGATCCGTCATCAGCAAAAAAGCGGCATGAACGTGACATATCTTTTGCAGACGCTCGGCGCGCTTGTGATGGCATATGTGCTGGCACATGCGGTAGTCGCGTTTGGTGTTACAGACATCTTTACGGGGACACTCCTTGGATTCTGGGCATGGGCAGGGCTTGTGGCTCCTGCGCAGATGGGCGCAGTGCTCTGGGAAGGGAAATCATGGAGGTTCTTCTTCATTAGCTCCGGATATTATCTTGCATCGCTCATACTGATGTCGTGCGTACTCGCGCTATGGCAATAAAGAAACTTCTCATCATTCTTGCAGTTGTTGTAGCACTGGGTGCTGCTGCGTTTGTACTATTGTTAGTGTTACCCCCACAGTCTATGCAAACGGTACGCGTTAATGGAGTCGATATACAGGTAGAAGTCGTTGACACTGTTGCAAAGCAACAGCAGGGACTCTCAGGGAGAACGTCACTTGCGGAAGGTAGTGGCATGCTCTTTGCATTTCAAACAGATGATATATGGGCTATGTGGATGAAGGACATGAATTTTTCGATAGATATGTTGTGGGCGCAAAGCGACGGCACTATTGTAAAGATAGAGCGCAACGCCTCGCCGGAGAGTTACCCAAGCGTGTTCGCATCGGAAGTGCCAGCGCGATTTGTGCTTGAAGTGCCCGCAGGCTTTACAACCGAGAATGGTATAGAAGAGGGAATGAGAATGGAAATTTTTAAGTAGTGTAGTGTGCGGATACGCAAAAGCCCCGGCGATTAGCCGGGGCTTTTACATACTCTGCACGCGCGTCTGTAAGCCGAATTCTGTCGTGAGCAGCAATTTATCTGGTCCCGCGGTCGCCCGTGGGATCAAGCGGCACTTCCGTCACACGAAATAGCATCACGAGCTAGTGCGTGCCGTTATGTATTGAATCTTCAAACGGGACTCGGGTTCAGTCCAGTATGACTATTCTGCGGCTCGCGG
>JAGVKC010000075.1 GCA_020050775.1 Minisyncoccota bacterium | reverse complement strand
CGCCTTTTAACATTTTGAACACCGCTTCCGTGCACCAAAAGCATCCGCCGCCAAATACTATTTTTTCCGTGTCCATCAGCAATATCGTATCATATTGCCAATAGTGCTTTTACATTGTACGGTAACGCAGAATGTTCATTTACAGGGAAAAAAAATGGCTATGCTGCTTACTGCAGAGGACTTCTGCAAACGGCGATTCTTGCGTTGTTGGATACGTCTTGGCGGTTCCAGTAACGATGGAATTGAAAAATTTAAGGAGATATCCCGGCGCTACAATGAGCCGCATCGGATGTATCACAATTTCGACCATATTGGCTTCTGTCTACAGCAGTTTGATCAAGTGCGAACTGAGGCCGAAGATCCGGAAGTGATTGAACTTGCCATCATCAAACACGATGTCATCTATGATGTCGACAAGGCGCCAGCCCGCAACGAAGAACGCAGTGCAGAATTTGCACTGAAACAACTCCAACATGTTCTCAGTGCCGACAGGCTTCGCAGACTCGATGGAATTATCATTGCCACCAAACACGACAAGATTGTCACCCAGAGAGACGAACAGCTCATGGTCGACGTCGATCTTGCCGGCTTGGGCCTTCCTGCGCATGAGTTCGACCGTACCTATTCTAAGGTACGGGAAGAGTACGAGCATGTGCCTGAAGATGTATTCCGTAAAGCTAATGGAGAGATCCTAAAACGCTTTTTGGAAAAAGACCCGCTATACTACCACCCATACTTCCAGAAAGAGTACGGGCGGCAAGCAAAAGAAAATCTCACACGCTGGCTCAACCGGCCGTAATAAAAATCCCGCACATAAGTGCGGGATTTTCTTTATTTCAAATATTATTTGTTCTTAGGTTTCTGTGTGAATTACCAGTCAAGTTCTTGCCAATGCAAATATTCAACTGGCGCAGTTGCGCATGTTGTACCAAGTACAGCCTGAGCGTCCTTACAAAATTCTTTCCGTAGTCCAATCTGTCTGTAACCCGCTCCACCCTGCTCAATTGTATCGGCAATTGCATCCACGCATACAGTCCTTTTTTCCATATCTGAAATATCTGCACATATCCGCGCAAGATTTGTAGTATCAACGGCAGAAAGCGGGGGGATGTAGATGCGCGCTGCATTACGGATGCATATAGCCTCCCGACTTCCTGCAAGAGAACATTCCGCAAAGGCTCCTTTGTAATCACTTGTGTGTGCGGAAAGGTACGAGCGGCCGATGAAGGCCTGACACACACTTCGCGATAACGGCTCAAGAGTGGCGCAGAAAGATGCAAGAGAATCCCCTTGCACATCAGGTCGTGGTACATCGGGAAGATAACGAGCGTCATATAAGTACGTACCCTCCATAAATACCCCTACGAGACACCAATACTTTTCGTTCGGTTTAGGTAATGTCTTACACTGCTCTGTTGAAAAATATAGGTCATATTCATAGGCATACATAAGCGCATGCCCCACCGCATGGAAACATTTTTCTCCACTATATGGTCTATCATCTGCGCCGTCGGAGAAAGCTGGATCAGCACACGCTGCGGATATAGCCTCAGAAAACTCTAAGCCAGAATTGGTGAAAAAGAATTCCTGCATGAGTCCATGGCGGAACCCATCGTATGGATCACTGGTCCAAGTATCGAACAGGTCGGTAACGCCGTTTTTGGGAAGAAGCTTGAATGCGGCCGCCATACTTCCTGTTTCCCTGTAGGCTTCTTGTCCTATGCCGTGCATGACCAAGTGTGTAACTGCCCAGGTTGAGTCTTTAAATAATCTATTCGCTGCGAATGAAAGTGCTTCTTGTACGCCACCCTTGCCATAGAGTTCGCGCATGTGAACGTTATAACACTTAATCGCCGCTCCAAGCTCTTGCTGGTCAACACACGGGTTCGCTTTTGCATATTGGTACCACATAAAAAAAGCTCCTATACCAACAATAAGCGCAAAACTCACAGCATATATAGTCTTTCGATTCATCTTAAGTACTTCTTGCCTTTCAGCGTATCGGGCAAATAGCTTTCTTTATCATACAACTTATACCCCTTGTGACAATCAAGTTCTTTCATCAACTTTGTCGGCGCATTTCGCACTCTCATAGGTATAGGCAGGTTGCCGAATTTTTTTACATCATCCACTGTTTCAAAGTACGCGTTGTACGACGTTCTGCTTTTTTTACTCTCCGCTAAATACGCAGCCCCGTGCGCAAGGTTAATAGCACATTCCGGGTAGCCTATAACTTCACATGCACGAAACACCGCATTAGCTACTACGAGCGCCGTCGGCTGTGCAAGCCCAATGTCTTCGCTTGCAAAAACCACCATGCGCCTTGCAATAAAGAGCGGGTCTTCCCCCGCTTCAACCATGCGCGCCAAATAATAGAGCGAAGCATCCGGCTGGCTCGCACGCATCGATTTTATGAATGCAGAAATGGTGTTGTAGTGTTCTTCCCCTTTTTTATCGTAACGCAGGTGTGTGGACTGGATAGTTTCTTTTAACGATTCGAGTGTTACTTTGCCGTAGAGCTTCTGCGCGCTCTCCAACGTAGTAAGTGCCTGTCTTGCGTCGCCTTGTGCCATCTGCACTAGCCATTCGCGCGCCTCTTTAGGCATTTTAATTTTTGTGGCTTTAAGAATCACCTCCATGTCTTCTGCAGTAAGCTCATTCAGCACAAATACTCTGCAGCGAGACAGAAGTGCGGGAATAACTTCAAAGCTCGGATTCTCGGTTGTGGCGCCAATAAGAGTTAAGTCGCCACGCTCCACGAACGGCAGCAGAAAGTCTTGCTGCGCTTTATTGAAGCGGTGTATCTCGTCAATAAAAAGTACTTTAGGCTTATCAAACCCTAACGTCACATTGCGGCCGCGCCTCTCTCCTAGCACTGCCTTAATATCATCTTTACCAGAATCAACTGCCGAGAGTTCATGGAATTCTGCATTCAGTGCATTCGCATAGATGCGTGCGAGCGTTGTCTTACCGCTCCCAGGCGGGCCCCATAATAAAAATGAAAAGAGATGTTTACCTTCGATGGCTTCGCGCAAAGGCTTCCCCTGGCCCACTAAATGCTCCTGACCGACGAAGTCTGCGAGGCTTTTTGGGCGAATTTTTGAGGCCAAGGGTTCCATAGTTTAAGTGTAGCAAAAAGAGCCTATTTCAAGGGCTTTTTTGTGTATCTGCTTCAGGTACTTGACAAATAGTCTCTAAGCTGCTATACTATCAAATGTAAGTTGTTTTTAACCAAGTTCAACATGCCTCATGGAGGGGCAAATTCCATGGTGTGGTTTACGAATCCGGCCACTGGCGTTTCTTCGTACATTCCGCGTTCGCAGCTCGCGTCCGCCTACGCCGCCGCTCGCGAGAAGTAAAAACTTCTCACATAGCCCGGCTTTCCGTGCAGAAAGGGGCTCTCTTAAACGGGAGCTCCTTTTTTATTTCCCTACCGGTAAATCAAGCTTCCCTAACGCATCACTAAATGTCAGCCCCACTTTCTTCCCCGGGTTGAAAATATTCTGCGGATCGAAATATTGTTTTATATCCAAAAAGAGCGCATACAT
>JAGVKC010000046.1 GCA_020050775.1 Minisyncoccota bacterium | reverse complement strand
CAATGCGTGGTTTTTGTTTTTTGGAGCAATGTTAGTATTGAGGTATGGATTCTGTTAGAAACCGCGGCCACATACATACGAGCTCTCTGGCAAGTCGAGATTATTCGCCGTTTTATACTTTACAACAAGTCGCTGTATCCGCGACCTGTTTCTAATGAGATGGAACCGCTGCCGCTTATTAGTACTGCTGCCGTAGCTCTTCTGGTCGCGTTTCTCTCTGCGCTTACAGTATTGAAATATGCCCCTCTGAACTATTTCTCCCGGATGCGCGGCGTCATGACCTTGTTCTTCTTTTTTATAGTTTCAACTCTCACGCTCGCCTTCTGGCCCTACGCTCTTGTAACGCTTCCCTATGCAATACCAGCATTCGTAGTTGGCTGCACACTCGGATATTTCTTTGGTGTACGCACTGCTGCGAAGAAGCTTGCAACCCACGGTGTCGAACAGTACATGGAACATTTCGCACATATACATCTTCATGAATTGCGCGGGCTCAATTGGTGGACCGTCATTAACTTCTACTCCATTACAAGCGCACTGATTCTCATTAACCTAGTTGGCTTTAGTACTGTGTTTAACCGCGGCTCCGAAGGCTGGGCGCAGCTTACAAGCGCAGTAGGAGCATTTCTTCTAGGCAGTATTGTTCCCTACCTTATCCATCTCTGGAGTATCAGACCAAGGCACGTTACAAAAAGGACCACAAGTGTATAGCGAAAGACCTTCCGCGCGCGGCGCTTTGCATCATCTGATGGCTCTTTGGTAATAAAGAGCGGCACGCCCCCGGCTTTATACTCGCTATAACGAAAATATGCGATAGCGAGGAAGTGCGGGATTTGCCAACCAAACATTGCAACAAATAATGTTGCCGCATAGACATCCACTGCTCCGGCGGCCGCTGTGTAGCCTGTAACTACTGGCATAGCGCCCGCTACAGCTCCGGCAAAAAGTGCGTACGGCGTATGTGATTTAAGAGGAGTGTAGAGCCACACGTACACCACCCAACCAAGCGCTGCAGCTCCTAACGCAAGAGAGTTGGTAAAAAAATATAGAATTGCGGCTCCCAGTATTCCTAGCACGATGCCGAACATAATTACTTGTCGGTTTGTAAGCAGTCCTGCTGGAAGCGCACGTTTTTTTGTGCGCTCCATTTTTGCGTCCATCTCACGATCAAAATAGTTGTTAAGCGCACAGCCGCTAGAAATTACCAAAGTCAGCCCTGCTGTCATTGCACACAAAAGCCAAAGATCAAGACTTCCATTCAGTGAACCTACAAAAAAACCTGCTACGCCGCTAAATACATTTCCGCGCACGAGGCCTGGTTTAGTGAGGTGGTAGTAGGTCTTAATCATGAGTACTGCTAGAAACTATTGCTTCAGATTTAAATATTTCTTCGGCAGTACGCGTTTGATTGGTTAGATTACTCATGATCCAGAGCGACCAGCCTGCTATGACTACAACCACAAAGAACGTGAAAGAAAGCAGTGCTGTGTTCCACGCTGCGTGTGTACCTGCGCCAACACGCAAGAAACATACGGCCTGCACTACGAGCTGTATAAGCGCTAAAACGACGAGAGCAAGAATAAGTATTTCAGGAGAAAGAACGCCAACGGAATTCATGTGTGCTTGTACTAGCCAAAATGCTACCGCGGTAAGCCCGAGCGATAGTAGAAAGCCGAGTATATATCTAGGTAGAGTGTTCATATGCCAATCGCTCCTATGAGGTAGACGAACGTAAAGATAAATACCCAGATGATGTCAAGAAAATGCCAAAAGAGCGCCAGACATGCGAGCTTGCGTACCGTGCCAGAAACAAGACCGTATATCGCAATATGTACTCCAATAAGCAGCATCCAGAGCATGCCTGCAGCTACGTGGAGGCCGTGAGTACCTATAATTGTAAAGAATGCCGAGAGAAATGCACTGCGAGTGGGACCTTCCCCTTGCGCAAGAAGATACATAAATTCGCTTACTTCCATCGTGAGAAAAGCGGCTCCGAGGGCAAAAGTTGCCGCAAGTAGAAGCATAGTAAGCGTCCTCTGGCGTGCACGCGCAGCAAGTAGCGCACACCCGATAGTGAATGTTGAGGTGAGTAATATAAGAGTCTCCTTAAGTACGAAAGGAAGGTTCACGACGTCAGCCATTGAAGGCCCGTACGCAGTTGCGCCTGCAAGAACCGCAAACGTGGCAAAAAGCACTGCAAAGAGCACGCAGTCGCTCATAAGATACAGCCAGAAGCCGAATGTTACTTTTTCTTCTGTGCGTTGATGCTCTTTCATACAATTGCTACCGTGCGCTCAATTGTGTGTGCAAACGAGCGCACTACAAAGATACAGATAATGAATACGAACGCAGCTGCTGCGAGCCACCAGATGTGCCAAATCAATGCAAAACCTAAGACAAAACTAGAGACGCTGCACAAGATACCAATTGAGGAATTTCTTGGCATAGCTACATGCGTTTCTTTTGCACCAAAGAGTGGGTGGCCTTGTTTGTGCATCCACCATGCATCTCTGCCATGTACATGCGGTATCGCTGCAAAGTTGTATTCCGGCACGGGAGTGGCTGTAGCCCACTCAAGCGTTCTGCCATTCCACGGATCCTCATTTGTTGTAAGCGAACGGCGTTTTTTAACGCTCACCACAACCTGCAATACTTGAGTGAATATCGCCACAGCAATGACGAATGCGCCCACCGCGGCGACCATAAGCATCGGCGCATATACGGGATCCACCTGGTACAGGCGGCGAGTCATGCCCATAAGCCCCAGCGCATAGAGAGGAATGAACGCAAGAAGAAAGCCTGTTATCCAAAGCCAGAAGGCCCATACGCCTAAACGCTCATGCAAGCGGAAGCCGAATATT
>JAGVKC010000024.1 GCA_020050775.1 Minisyncoccota bacterium | reverse complement strand
TTTCTGTGCCCAAGGCATGTGGACTGAATGAGAGATGGTGCGCAAGAATCTACGCATAAGAGGCGAAGCTAACGCTTCGTGTGGTTAGAAGTTAGTGTAAGAGAAACGCTACGATGCAAGAGAGCACGAACAGCGTACCAATGACTATAGTGGCATTGAAAAGGAATTTTTCCGAGCCGCGGCGCGTATGGTAGGCAGCCGAGAAGTTATCTCCGCCGAAAGCCCCACCAAGGGACGCACCCGTCTGCTGCAGCAAAATAGCCACTATAAGCAGTACCGAGAGCACTATCTGGATGTAGGGGAGCACCCCTGCAATCGTCATTAGGAACTACCATACCACGCAGGGTAGGTAGGCGCAACGGTTTTCCAAAATGCAAAAACGGCGCGCTTCTTGGTAGAAACGCGCCGTTATTTATTTACTTGCCGCAGTGATGGGCCTCTGACTCCAACTGATGAGTGCATTGAAACGGCATTCAACGTTTACGTCCGTGGCGACACCGCACTGTTGGTTCAAGAATTCCCCAACCGTCTTTGCTTCCAGCCGGTGCGTACCGAAAGGATTCATCGACGGCGCGATATAGAGGACTGTCCCACCGATAGCGACCAGCACAACAAAGGCGACGTACAGCGAGGCGATAATCCTAATTCTCATAAGACCCTCCCAAGGTCAAAGTTCAATTCCTCTCAATTATAGCAAAAATAGAGGAATTGTCAAGTACACGCGTGGATAACATCACGGAACGCTTTTGGGATTGACTACTATAGGCGCGATTCTCTATACTCTGGGCGAATTTAACCCTTTTATAGCTATGAAAAAGAAGAAAAAAGCAGCAAAAAAACCAGCAGCAAAAAAGACTGCAAAGAAAGCTCCGCAGAAAAGCGGTGTCGGTGTTAAGCCGGTAGGAGACCGTGTGCTCGTGAAGCCTATGGCGCCAGAGACCATGACGTCCTTCGGTATCATTATTCCAGACAGCGCTAAGGAAAAGCCTGAACAGGGGGTGGTGGTGGCAGTTGGCCCAGGCAAGGTTGGCGATGATAACGAATTGATTCCTATGTCCGTCAAAGTTGGAGACCGTATCGTGTTTTCTAAATACGGATACGACGAGATAAAAGTAAATGGTGTGGAATATTATCTCGTACGCGAAGACAATATTTTGGCCGTCTTGAATTAATTCAAGACAATACAAAAGAGTAATTAATTGAAATCAAATGGCAAAACAAATACTATTCAACGAACGAGCGCGCCGCGCACTAAAAAGCGGCATCGACAAGGCATCTAACGCAGTAAAGGTGACCCTTGGTCCGCGTGGCCGCAATGTGGCGTTGGACAAAGGTTACTGTGGTCCAACCATCACTAACGACGGTGTGTCTATCGCTAAAGAAATTTCACTGCGCGACAAGTTCGAAAACATGGGCGCAGAAATCGTAAAAGAAGTTGCGTCAAAGACTAACGACATCGCGGGCGACGGCACGACCACTTCGGTAGTGCTCCTCCAGGCGCTTGTAGAGGAAGGGATGAAGCACACCGAAGCAGGCCTTTCTGCTATGGGCGTGCGCAGCGGCATTGAGAAAGCGACTGCGGAGGCAGTTGAGGCACTGCGTGCGAGCGCTAAGAAAATCCAGAATCACGAAGAAGTGAAACAGGTTGCAACTATTTCTGCTGAGTCTGAAGAACTCGGCACTATCATTGCGGACACTATTAAAGTGGTCGGCAAAGACGGCGTTGTGACTGTAGAAGAGTCGCAGTCCCTGGGTATTGAAAAAGAAGTAGTAGAAGGCCTTGAGTTCGCACGTGGCTACGTAAGTGCCTACATGGTGACCGACGCGTCGCGTATGGAAGCTAATTTTAAGGATCCCCTGATCCTTATTACTGACAAGAAAGTTTCGAGCGTGCAGGAAGTGCTCCCGCTTCTGCAGAAAGTCGCAGAGTCCGGCAAGAAAGACCTCGTTATCATTGCGGACGATGTAGACGGCGAAGCGCTGACTACGTTTGTCCTTAACAAGCTTCGCGGCACCTTTAACGTGCTCGCGATAAAAGCGCCGGACTATGGCGACCGTAAAGAAGCAATGCTCCAGGACATCGCAGCAGTAACTGGTGGTTCTGTCATTACTGACAAAGAAGGTATGAAGTTTGAAAGCGTAACGCTTGATATGCTCGGCCGCGCAAGTAAAGTTATTTCCACCAAGGACTCCACAGTAATAGTCGGCGGTAAAGGCGGAAAGAAAAATATTGACCTCCGCATTACGCAGCTACGCGCGCAGATAAAAGAAACATCTTCAAAATTCGATAAAGAGAAGCTTGAAGAGCGTCTTGCAAAACTCACGGGCGGCGTGGCTATCATCCGCGTCGGTGCTGCTACCGAAACTGAGATGAAGTATTTAAAGCTGAAAATCGAAGACGCAGTAAACGCGACTAAGGCAGCTATTGAAGAGGGTATTGTGCCGGGGGGCGGTACGTCGCTCGTAAAGGCGGCACAGAAAGTAGGCGAGTCTTTTGCGAAAAACAAAGACAAGATGGACGCCGCAACTCGCGTAGGCTACGAAGTAGTGCTTAAGGCGCTCGAGCAGCCGCTGCGCCAGATTGCATTTAACGCAGGTGTTGATGCGGGTGTCGTTATAGAAAAAGTTCGCAACGCAAAAGGCAACGCGGGCTACGACGCAGTAAAGAACGAAGTTGTGGCTGACATGCTACTCGCTGGAATCGTTGACCCAGTAAAAGTAGAGCGCATCGGACTTGAGCGCGCGGCATCTGCCGCAGCGATACTCCTCACGACTGAAGTCGCTATTGCTGAAGAACCGAAAGACGAAAAGGATGTGCCTGCTCCGGGCATGGACATGGGCGGCATGGACTACTAACAAATAAAAAGAAGAAACCGCCGCGGAGAACCCGCGGCGGTTTTTTTTATTCGACTTACAAGTTCATTTCCACTCGTCGATGAACATGCGCAATACTTTGTGCAAGCGTCTCGCAGAGGAGGTTGAAAGAGTCACGCGCATCTTGTGACACTAAATCTATTACCTCAAGGATAAGGGCCATATGTTGCAGCGGAGTGAAGGCAGGAATTGTGCCGTCACGACTCGCCGGGCGGCCGATATAGAAGAATGGTAAGCGACGGTCAGTTCTCGTACCAACAGCCGCATGCAGCTCGATGAGGCCTAGGCGCACTTTTGGTCCCAATGAACTTGAGCCGAAATCTACAGGGCTCGAACCTTTTTGCTCCAACTTGTTGATCAGGTCAAGCAGAGCGACGACGCCGTTCATGCCGCGCTTGTTATAGGCACCACATACTTCTGTAGCGCCAACAGCCATAGAAGTCATTTGTATACCTCCTGTGGGTTTGCTTCTATAGCGACCCTACAGTAAAACGTCAGTTTTTTCCAGTGTCTTGCGTTTTGGGGCCAAGCGGGTATCGTATAGCCATGACACCTTTCTACATTGTGCTCGGGCTTCTCGGTGCCTTGGTCGTCTGGGCAATATTCGCCTACAACGGCTTTATTCGTATGGTGCAGCGCGCAAAAGAAGCGTGGGCAGACATCGATGTCCAGCTCAAGCGTCGCTACGACCTCATTCCTAACCTCATGGAAACGGTTAAGGGCTATGCCAAGCATGAGCAGGGAACCTTCGAGAAAGTTACTGCAGCGCGTGTAGCCGCGATGGATGCTGGCGGCGTAGAAGCAAAAGCAGAAGCAGAAAATATGCTCACCGATGCACTGAAGTCTCTCTTTGCGGTTGCAGAGGCGTATCCTGACCTCAAGGCAAACACCAATTTCCTGGAGCTCCAGCGCGAACTCTCCGACACTGAAAATAAGATCCAGGCTGCGCGCCGCTTCTACAACACGAATGTGCGCGACCTCAACACTGCAATAGAAAGCTTTCCGGGCAACATTATTGCGGGCATGTTCCGCTTCGAGCCGCGCGAGTTCTTCGAACTTGGTGCGAACGAAGCAGTGGCTCGCGAGCCGGTAAAAGTCTCCTTCAACTAAGTACTCTCTGTAGAAAAGCTGCACAGCACGTGCGGCTTTTCTTCTGCCCGAGTTTCGGCTATAGTCCCGCCAGAAGCATCTAGATACAAAGGGGGTCCTTATGACCGAGTATTTCAAGCTGGTGCGGAACGGAATTCCGAATCAGATAAAAAAGAACGGCGAAATGCCGAGGATTCTGATACTGAGTGAGCAGGAGTTCCCGGTACACCTGCGCGACAAGTTGCACGAAGAAGCGACCGAAGTGCAGAAGGCGAGCGTAAGGGAATATATTCTCAAAGAGCTTGCTGATGTTCGGGAAGTATTTAACACGCTATTGGAGTTTGAAGTGTTCGGCTATTTACAGCTCGAACATGCAGACTACACGCCGCGGATATTGGATGTAAGCCATATGCATCACATTCGCGCCGCCCTTGTAGCTCAGGCGCGACACATAAAAAGTCTCGCTGTGCGCGAAGACAGAAAGGAGCCGTACGCTGTGTTCTGGAGGCTCTACCGAGAGACGCTAGGTGTCTATTGTTTTTCACTGACCGAAGTAGAGATTGCAGGTGAAGAACGTCGCATCAAGATGGGCGGCTTCGAAAAACGTATCTTCCTTGAGAGCGTGTCATACGCAAGCGGGGCGGCGCAGTAGCGCCGCCCTTTTCTTTTTATGTATGAGCTGTATTGTATAGTCTCTATGGCTTCAAATCTCTATACGCACAAGGAGTACAACATCGCTAAGACGTGGGTCCTTATGACCATGTTCTTTCTCGTCGTAGTGGCTATCGGCTGGGCGGTGTCTTTCTATTTCAATAGCCCAGGCATTCTGGTCATCGCAGTTATTCTTTCTATGGTCATGAATATAGGAAGCTACTGGTATTCGCACAAGCTCGTCGTTGCTATGTCGGGCGCAAAGCCTGCGGGGGAGGCAGAGTATGCAGACCTGCATAACATTATTGAAAATCTTTCTATTACTGCAGGCCTTCCTAAACCGGCCGTGTACGTCATTAACGACCCAGCACCTAACGCGTTTGCTACCGGCCGCAACGAGAAACACGCAGTGGTTGCAGTAACGACCGGACTTCTGCAGATACTTGAACGGACAGAGTTGGAAGGCGTTATTGCTCACGAACTTTCGCACATTGGCAACCGCGACATGCTGGTTTCTACAGTTGCGGTTGTGCTTGTAGGCTTCGCCACACTCATATCGGACTTTGTATTGCGCGGCATGATGTTCGGCGGAGGTGGAGATCGTGACAACAAAAATCCGGTACTCGCGATCATCGCGGTTGCGCTTATTGTGCTCGCGCCGATTGTGGCGATGCTTCTGCAGCTGGCCATTTCGCGCAAGCGTGAATTTTTGGCCGATGCTTCAGGTGCTTTGCTCACGCGGTATCCGGAAGGTCTTGCAAACGCTCTGCGGAAGATTAGCGGGTACGCTGCGCCCATGAAGCGTGCAAACAATGCCACGGCGCATCTTTTTATCTCCAACCCATTTGGCGCGAAAGCAACACGAAGCGCGCTCACTAAACTGTTTTCAACACACCCGCCTGTAGAGGAGCGTGTTAAGGCTCTGCTGGGCCATTCGGGGGAGGGCAGGTAGTGTCTTGTACATAGACATATGGCGGGCTGATTAGCGGCTAATGAGCGCTTCGTTGGGCGTTTTGCAAAGAATCCGGCCTTTTCATTTGGTCCAATACAGTGTAATTTTTGTATGCATTCTATGCATACATATGGAGGCGTAGCACTCAGGATGAAAAATAGTTTGCGTTAAGGTTACGACTACGTTAGTTGTTTGTACATATACGGAGGCGTCGCATAGTGGTCTAGTGCACCGCCTTGGAAAGGCGGCAGGCTCGAAAGGGTCTCGAGAGTTCAAATCTCTCCGCCTCCGCCATGACAACTAAGTATCGGGGACGACCCACTGTCCTATGGGAGTGGTGCGACCCATGTACATGAGTTGAACAAAAAAACGATTCAAGTCGTTCCTTTTTGTTTACTCTCTTTTAGAGATACTATAAACAAGTGACTAAACCAATTGTTATCGGAACGCGAGGAAGCAAACTCGCTCTAATACAAGCACAGCTAGCTGCTGATGCTGTGAAAGCCGCCAGCCCTAGTACGACTGTCGAAATTCGTGTCATTACGCCCCAAGGGGACCGTGACAAAACCACCCCCATTCCTCTAGATACCATCGGCAAAGGTTGGTTCTCGCAGGAAATAGAACAAGAGCTTCTCGACGGGCGAATCGACATGGCCGTACACAGCTTGAAAGACATGCTTACCGAACTGCCAGGGGGCTTAGTAATAGGTGCATATCTGCGAAGAGAAGATGCACGAGATGTATTGCTAACAAAACATGGAGAGTCCCTCGAAAAGCTACGAAAGGGGGCGGTTATTGGTACAGACAGTACAAGACGGCAAGTGCAGATGCTCGCTATGCGACCTGACTTCGTTATGAAAAGTTTACGAGGCAATGTCCCGAACAGAGTTGAAAAACTGGCAACAGAAGATTGCGACGGCATCATTCTCGCAGCGGCAGGACTTATACGCCTCGGCATGCAAAAACATATAGTGAGATATTTCGACCCAGAAGAAATGACCCCTGCACCAGGTCAAGGCATCATCGCAGTTGAAACGAGGGCTGATGATTCCGAGCTGCTGGCACTTCTGGCAAAGACTAATGACCAGGATGCAGCTGTTGCCGCACAAATTGAACGTTCGTTTTCCGATAGAATGGGAGGTGGGTGCAAATCCCCGACGGGAGCATATGCAAATCGGTCGGGTACTTCTTGGACACTTATTGGCATGGTTCAGAAGTCACACGGTTCGATTCTACGTGACTCGATGACCGCATCGCCAGGTATGGGAGAAGAGCTTGGAACGGCTTTAGCGAAAAAGCTTCTTGAATTGCTATAGCATGTCTACTCTCGAAATAGGGGTCGATATAGTCCCGCTGCCGCTTACAAAACATGCATTGCAAGCATTGCGCAGTGCAGACACATACGACCATGTAATTTTCACAAGCAAAAATGCCGAGGGCATCTTTCTTTCCAAGTTACGAAAACTTAAGAGCACGGTAGACAAGAAAATGATGATTCGAGTTGGACCGCGAAAGGAACTGCTAAATTTGCCTCTACAAGGAAAACGTGTATTGTTTCCGCGCTCAGCTTTAGCCCCATTCGACATTGTGCGCAAACTCAGAAAGAATGGTGTGGTTGTTAGGACTGTTCGCCTCTATACTGCTCACGGTAAGAAGCTCTCAAGTCATGAAAGAAACGCATTGCTTTCCCATAAAGTCGACCGACTATATTTCAAAAGCCCGTCAGGTATAGAAGGGTTGCTTCGGCAGATACCTCGCAAAGAAAGACAAATGGTACTAAAGATTCCTGCGCTCTGTATTGGAGAAACAACTGCTAAAGCGGCACGTCGCGCTGGGTGGAATAATATCCAGGTAAAAAGGTAGAATAAAGCCATGCCATTTCACAGCTATATCTTTTTTGATGCTGAACCGTCGATTCACAGTCTACCCGCTGGAAAGCTAGCGAGTGCCAAAGCGAAGTTTGCTACGGTAGCAGCGCGCGGGAAGAATACTCGTATCCAATCCTACTCCACTCTAGGATTCAAAGCTGGCACGCGCTTTGCACTCAACATCAATGCGGTCTCGCCAGAAGCAATCCAGGCACTTGTGAGCGACCTTTTGCATACAGGGTTGGGCAAGCATCTGAAACTTCCCTATACGCTCTTCGGAATGACACGCTCATCGCAATACAGTCCAAACCGTCCTCCGAAAGAAGCAGACTGGAATCTTCCTCACCGCTACCTCGTGGTCTATCCATTCACGAAAACCATTGAATGGCATCTCATGCCATACGAGAAACGCAGAGAAATCATGAAAGCGCACGTAGACGTAGGTCGAAAGCACAGCGAGAAAATCTCTCAGAGACTTTTGTATGCATATGGCGTAGATGACCATGAGTTCATTGTGTCCTATCAAATGGATGACCTTGAGGCGTTTCAGACTCTGGTAATGGAGATGCGAGAGACTGAATCTCGATGCCACACTAAAAACGACCTTCCGATATTTACGTGCATTCATATGCCACTTAAGGAGGCTTTAAACACAATATGAACGACCTGTTCCTAAGAGCCGCTCGTGGCGAAAAGACCGAGCGCATTCCAGTTTGGCTCATGCGCCAAGCAGGGCGCACCCTTCCAGGCTACAAGAAGTTGCGAGAGAAATACGGTGTTCTTGAACTTGCTCAGACACCTGAACTTGCGGCGCAGGTAAGCTCCGAGCCGATTGAACGCCTTGGTGTGGATGCAGCGATACTCTTTGCCGACATCATGCTCTTGCCGCTGGCCCTTGGTGTAAAGCTTGAAATAGTCGATTCTATCGGTCCCGTTATCGAATCGCCCTTAGAAAACAAAGCGGACATTGAACGACTTCTGCCATTCAAGAAAAATCAGGTGCAGTACTTGGGAGAAACAATTCGACTATTGCGAAGCCAGCTCGAAGTACCTGTAATTGGATTTTCGGGCGCACCCTTCACGCTCGCAAGCTACCTTATCGAAGGCAAGCCTACTCGTGACTGGGCAAGGACTAAGCAATTCATGTTTGACCAACCTGAAAATTGGGACCTTCTGATGCGCACACTCTCCGATGCGGTCATCGAATATCTCTCTAGCCAGATTCAGGCAGGTGCACAAGCCGTGCAGCTTTTCTACAGTTGGGTTGGCTGTCTCGCTCCAGCAACGTACCGCAAGCAAGTACTTCCGCATGTTCAACGAATATTTTCTGCGCTAAAGGAACGTAAAGTTCCGCGCATACATTTCGGAACAGATACTGGCGCGATGCTTGAGGACTTTGCCGATGTGGACTGCGAGGTAATCGGCGTAGATTGGCGCATTGAACTCTCCAAAGCGCGAGAAATAGTCGGCAAAAAGACGCTCCAAGGCAACTTGGACCCGTCAGTTCTGCTCTGTGATTGGGGTGTTGTGGAGAAAAAGGTAGACGAGATGCTCGAAAACCTGGGTAACCGTAAGGGTTATATCTTTAACCTCGGGCACGGAGTGAATCCAAAGACTGATGATTCACAAATTAAAAGACTGGTGGACTACGTACATGCTCAGTAAAAAGACTAAGAAAAAAGTCGGCGTCATCCTTATGACGTATGGCTCCGCGACAACTGCGGAACATGTCCGTGACTACTTCGAACGTATCTATCCAGGTAAGGTGTTGCCAGAACTTATTGCAGACTTTGAAAACAGATACCGTGTGACTGGGGGTTCACCGCTGATACGCATTACGCAAGAACAAGCTGCACTATTGGAAAAAGAGCTTGGTGCAGGATATGTAGTGCATGCGGGAATGCGACATTCCACCCCTTTCATCAATGAAGCAGTTGCAGAATGTAAGGCATCAGGGGCAGAGACCCTCGTAGGAATCATTCTCTCACCGCAATTCTCATCGTTCATTATGGAAGGCTACAGAAAAGCTTTCTTGGCAGCTGCCCAACAAAACGGAATAGAAGACGCTGTAGTTGCTGAGCAGTGGCAGACGGAGGAACATTTTATCGAACTTCTTGGGCGTAGAGTTCGAGACAAGCTCGCCGTATTGGGCAATCAAACACCGATTGTATTTACTACGCACAGCCTTCCGCAGCGTGTCGTTGAAAAAGACCCGTCTTACCTCAATCAACTTCAACAAACAATCGATGCTGTGCGAACGAAACTTGACCCCAAAATAGAATGGTATCAGGGCTATCAGAGCGCTGGTCATACTCCCGAAGAGTGGCTAAAGCCCGATTTGACTGACATTCTCTCAGACCTTGAAAAGAAGGGGCATTCGTCCGTCTTGATAGTGCCGATTCAGTTTCTCGCAGACCATCTGGAGATACTCTATGACCTCGATATTGCGGCTAAGGAACAATGTGATGACGCGGGTATTAATTACAACCGTATAGAGCTTCCAAACACTGACCCGCTCTTCATCAAAGTGCTGGCTGTCGTTCAATCTAAAGTCCGCACGTGGGAAGAAAAGCAAGCTCGTCGAAAAGAGAAGCCTAAGGTAAAACGTGCCGCCAGGACTACTCCTCAATCATCGTGATCTTTTTGTCTTTGTAGTTCAGGCGGCTCCGCAGGTTTGCGAGCAGTTCTCGCTTGTCTGACATGCTACCCTCCTTGAGAAGGTATTTTGCGTATTGGCGTATGTTCACGTCATCTTCCTCGACCAACCCTTTTCCATTTCGTCCGTTCACTATCTTCTGTAACTTATTGAATCGTCGTATTTCATCTTCTAGCTTCTGACTCATACCAAGTTCGTTGATATCCACCACGTCGATGATTTTGAGTAACTCATCAATAAGCTCTTCTTCACGTATGTACTTATTTTTGCAATTGCGATCACGTGCTCGGCTGCAGCCATAGTAGATGTAGTGCGCTGACGTGCCGTCTTTGAGCGGCTTCCATTTTTCCTCAGCCGATATGCCTGATTGGCAGTAGCCGCACGTGAATAGCTTCGTGAAGGCGAACTCTTTGTTCTCTCTGACTATCTGATCACGCCTTAGTTGCGCTTTTGTCTTTTCGAATAACTCTTGGGTAATAAGCGGCTGATGTTTGCCTTGATACCAATTGCCGCTTTCCCTCGGATACTCGAACGGTCCGTAATAGAAGGTATTGTCGAGTATGCGATAGACACCCGATAGCGTGAGCGACTTATTTCCTCGCGTATGGAAGTTCAGTTCGAATTTCAGCCAGTTATAAATCTTTCTGCCGGAAAAATGCTCATACGCTACTTTCTCAAACATTTTCTTTACCATCGGGGCTCTTGCCTGATCAACGATGATCTGACACTTCTTATCCATTAGTTTCTGATTGAGATATCCGAGTGGCGCTACGCCCGGCCATAATCCCATCTCGACTCTTGTCCGAAGCCCGCGCTTTACGTTGATACCTCGATTATCGTTCTCAAGCTTGGCCTGCGATCCTAAGATCATCAGCAGGAATTTCTCGTTGGGATTGTTGCTGAAGTGCTGGCCGAATGTGCGTATCTCAATCAATAACTTCTGATCCATTAAATCTACGATTCTCCCTAGGTCTCCGGCGTTTCTTGAAATACGGTCAGGTGCCCATGTAAGGATGGCGTTGAATTTACCTGTGCGTATTTCCTCAACGATCTCATTGAAGATCGGCCGCTGCCCGGTATCCTTCGCTGAGTGCGATTCTCTCTTGATCTCGATCACATCAAGACCCTCGCGTTCCGCAAGCTGGAGCATCTCCTTGATTTGGGAGTCGATAGATAGCACCTGCCGTTCCTCGGATTCGGTGCTCTTTCTCGCGTAGAGGCAGTATTTAACCTTTATGGCCTGTATAGGGGGATTCTGCCTCAGATCCCCAAAAGCAGGCCTTTTTGTTGTGTTTTCCATACACCTCAAGGGATGACGCAGACCCCTGAAGGAGTCCAGAGCGTCCGAATGCCCTCGGAGTTGGCAACTGAACGTCAAAAAGCCTTTAATATTTCTCGATTTATAAGTGCTCTTAATCAGAAGCTTTCACAAGAATGTAAAAAGTCATATAATCAGTAGTAATGAAAAGCGATGAGCAGTTGATCTCAGATTATCTAGAGGGAGACGATACGTCTCTTGCGGTACTTGTGGACCGGCACTTACCGTCCGTATACAATTTTGCTTTCAGCTTGACGCGCGATGCCCAGGCAGCGGAGGATATCGCGCAGGAATCTTTCATAAAAGCGTGGAAGAACATCTGTCATTTTCTCCCAACTAAGAATTTCCAAACATGGGTATTCAGTATCGCGAAAAATACTGCGATTGATTGGTTGAGGAAGAGGAAAGAAATAGCCTTTTCTGTATTTGAAAATGACGAAGGAGAAAATCCGCTCATCGCAGCACTCGCTGACGATAATCCTTTGCCCAATGAACTATTAGCGAAAGCAGAAGATGTCGCATATGTACAACAGCTACTTGAGACGCTTGATCCGCTTTACCGCGACGTCCTTGCTTTGCGTTATGAAAGCAATCTTACTTTTGCAGAAATTGGCGAAATACTTAAACGCCCCCTCCATACCGTAAAAAGCCAAAATCGAAGAGCTGTAGCCAGTTTGCGCCGGGCATTGGAAGCGCAGCCTGTCTAAATATAGACTAAAACTACTAAGTATCGCACCAAAATGCGATGCTTTTTCGTATATTTAATATGCAGGGATTACAGCCACCGACAAAGCTCAGAGAAATCATCCTCCTATCTATTAGGAAGGCTGAGCAGCGTCAAGCCAGAATATATTTTGCCATTGCTGCTATTACGTTGCTCGGTTCCGTGATTGGCCTCGTCTTTTCTCTGCAGTATCTTCTGGAGGCGCTTTATGCTTCCGAATTCTACAGCTATGCCACCCTTGTTTTTTCTGATCCGGATATGGTCTCTACATTGTGGCAGGATGTTGTGATCTCGCTCGCCGAGTCGCTTCCCGTGCTCTTAATCATTGCATGTCTTATTGCTGTTGGAATTTTACTCGCTTCGATGCGTGTTATGGCAATGACAATCAGAGCAGCTTTTACGCCATCCTTTAGGACATAACGTATGGATATTAAAGAATATATAAAATCGCAATCTTTTAGAGGCATCATCATCGGCATAGTAATTGCCGTCATTATGCTTTTGATTTTCCAAGCTGGAGTATTTGTCGGCTATCGCAAAGCGTCGTTTGCATATCGATTCGGAGATAACTACTACCAAGTCTTCGACAAGCGTGCTCCTTCTCCGTTTGGATTCCCTCTGCATGATAAATTTCGAGCGTCGCACGGTGCTGCCGGAGAAGTGATGAGCATTTCCTTGCCAAATCTTGTCGTAGTAGGACCAGACAGTGTTGAAAAAACTGTACTCATTTCCGACGACACCTTAGTACGAAAGTTGGATGGTGAGGTAAAACCGGAAGATATAAAAACCGGCGATTTCCTAGTGGTGATTGGTACTCCGGAGGAGAATTCGCAAATTCGGGCAAAACTTATACGCATTCTTCCACCGCCGCAAAACGAGGAAGAACTTGATAGAAATTAATTATGAAAAACCTTTTATCACTGACGATCTATAGGAAGCTGTTTCAGTGGGCTCTCGCCCATAAAATCATAAGCACTGTTGTTGTCGTTGCAGTACTTGGCGGAGGATACTTTGTCTATACTCGCGCAACATCAGGTGGCGGTGAGACGCGCTACATACTTGGTACGGTGAAAAGGGGTACGATCGTCGCTTCCATATCTGCGAGTGGTCAAGTTTCGGCTTCCAACCAAGTCGAAATTCAATCGAAAGCATCGGGAGAAGTTATGTATGTAGGGGTTAAAGAAGGGCAGAGTGTAAAAAATGGAGCTGTTATAGCACAAATAGATTCCAAAACCGCGCAAAAATCGGTCCGCGATGCACAGGCCAACCTTGAGAGCGCCCAAATTGCTCTCGAGAAATTAAAGAAGCCAGCCTCCGCTCTGACGCTAACCCAGGCTCAAAATGCGCTTACCAATGCGCAAGATGCGCTCGTGAAGCTCTATAGCGATAGCAACAGGGATGTGACAAATGTGTTTCTTGACTTGCCGGGTATCATAACCAATCTGGAAGACATTCTTATAGATGACGACGCAGGTGGCAATGGGCAATGGAACGAAGACTACTATGCAAATGCCATTTCTACTTACGATAGCCGTGCGCAAACATTCAAGAACACTGCACACAACGATTACATCGCAGCAAAAAAAGCATACGACACTGCCTTTAGTGAGTACCAGGCGCTTGGCAACGCTCCTGATAATGCGTCGATCGAAAAGGCTTTAACCGATTCGCATACGGCGTTACAACTGACGGCTAAAGCGCTCAGAAGCACCAACGCATTTATCCAGTTATACGTGGATATATATGAAGGACGTAATTTCAATGTTGTCTCTGCAGCTACAACTGCTCTTACCAACCTCAATATGTACACTGGTACGATAAATACTCACCTTTCTACTCTACTTTCAGATACCAATTCTCTTAAACAAGACAAGCAAGCGATAGTGGAAAAACAGCAGTCGCTTGACCAGACCACTGCAGGCACGGACAGACTCGATCTCCGCAGTTCGGAACTAAGCGTGGTAAAAGCACAAAATGCATTACAGGACGCCAAGAATACACTTGCCGATTATTATATTCGCGCACCGTTTAACGGTGTCGTTGCATCCCTTGATATACAGAAAGGAGAAACAGTAGGTTCCGCTTCGGTGGCAACGCTGATTACCAAGCAGAAGGTAGCAACACTCTCGGTCAATGAAGTCGATGCCGCACAAATC
>JAGVKC010000007.1 GCA_020050775.1 Minisyncoccota bacterium | reverse complement strand
TCACGCCGGGTTCCGTTAGCGCTACCCTCTACGCAGATTCCCCGGGAGACACCTACAACCGCTCTGGTTCAACTACATTTACCATCCCAGGCTTTAAAAACGACCCACGCTACACCAAGTTTTCTGCTGTTGCGCCTGCTATTACCAACGGCTTTGTTGGCACCGAACCGGCTGTAGCGAGCGCTGACCTTACTAAAGCCCGCACTCAGCTTGAGCAAACTCTCGAACAAGAACTGCGCAGCGCAGCCGCAACAACGATTCCTGAAGGCTACGTCACCATTCCTGGCACGTTGGAAATCCGCTTCGGCGACCTTGTGCAGGCAGCAGGGGAAGGCAACACTGCAACCCTTACGCTTTCTGCATCAGCTCGCGCAAATATTGTTCGCGAGAACGACCTCGCTGCCGCACTAGCTCGCGCAACAATAGAAGGCTACAACGGCGAGGCTATTTCTATTCAAGATATTTCTGACCTTACGTTCGCTCTTGCTTCTACCAGCAAACCGATAGACAACACCGCAACCATAACGATGAGCGGCAGCCCAACGCTTGTGTGGGTGTACGACCCCAATGCTCTTGAAGAGGCACTTATTGGCAAAGACAAAAATTCTTTCCAGCAGATAGTGGGGGCATTTGCTCCTGCTATCACTAAAGCAGACGCAAGCATCCGCCCATTCTGGAGCGGTACATTCCCGACAGACGCGCAGCGCATCGAGATAGTTACTGCGAAGTAAATTCTCAACACATATAAAAGAAAAACAGCGCCGGGTAAGGGCGCTGTTTGCGTTATGACTTGATCAGCCGAGCGATGTCGGTGAAGGTCATCTTGGAATTGGAGTTGAGGACTTCATCAACCAGTTGTGCCGCCGTGTCAGACTGCACACCGAAAATCGTGAAGAATCCCATGAGACCGGAACGATGAGCGCTGATTAGCGACGCAAGCATCGTCTTTTGTCCATCTTCGATAGTCTTTTTAATGTTCTCTGGAACGCCCGGCATATCTAACACTGGATTTCGTTGAATCGATGGCGGATGATTCTTATGGTGTTCATCAGCCATGCGCAGAGAATCGTTGAGGGAACGAAAGGCGTATGATGCCGACATGTCCTTCGACACCCCTTTACGTTCGAAAGTGGCAGCAATCTGCTCCATAGCTTTCTGGCGGAGCGGGAACGCTCGTCTAAATAGTCGTTGGATATCTTCGTTCAATGTAGCCTCCTAAAAGAACGTGAATTCTTATACATTATACCCCTAAATACACCCTTTTGTCAAGGGTCTGCCAGTATCCCTATATTTCAGGCTGTTTTCAGGTTGACGGATAAAACGCAGTAGGGTAGGATAGAGCACGTCTCTAATGGATGCAGAAACAGCTGATGTACAGGGCGTCGTAGAAGAGGCCTTGCCTAATACCTTATTCAGGGTATCTCTCCCTACGGGAGAGTTGCAGCTGTGCTACTTGGCAGGCAAGATGCGACTTCATCGCATCAAAGTTCTGGTCGGAGATAAAGTGCTGGTGCGGCTTGACCCCTACGGGGGCAAAGGGCGAATCACTCGCCGCCTATAAAAATGAAAGTAAAAGCTTCGATAAAAGCGCGTTGCGCAACTTGCAAACTCATCCGCCGCAAAGGGCGGATATATGTCGTCTGCGTAAACCCGCGCCACAAACAACGCCAAGGCTAAATTTATATATGCGTATTTCAGGTATTACTATTCCCAATAAGCGTCTCAAGTTTGCTCTCACAGAGCTTTACGGCATCGGCAATTCGCGTTCAGCACTTATCTGCAAGAAGGCGAAGATCGATCCTATGAAGCGTGCAGATGAACTTACGGCAGATGAAGAAAATGCTGTCCGCAAGCAGCTCGAGGGTATTGCTCTTGAAGGCGACCTTAAGCGCGAAGTATCTCAGAACATAAAGCGTCTCAAAGACATCGGCAGCTACCGTGGCAGCCGCCACACCAAGCGCCTTCCGGCACGCGGCCAGCGCACCAAAACAAACTCTCGCACTATCCGTGGAAACGTCCGCAAGACCATGGGTTCGGGACGCCATAAGGTCGAGAAGACATAGTCTTCGAAGATCCCGTCCTAAAACAACAACGATTGAGTTATGAATGAAATTATGATAAAAAACCAAGTACAGCAGGCATATGCCATAGCGTCTAAAGGACGGGATGGTGATTTTTATGCTCGCAACGCTCGGTAAAAATCAACCACCATATGGGTAAGAAACGAATAGTCAAAAAAGCGGGCGACCAGGGAGCGGCAGGTTCTGCTTCTTCCTCACGCGCAGGCAAGCGCAAGCTCGCCAGCGGCATTCTCTTTTTAGAAGCAACCTACAACAACACCAAAGTCTGCCTCGCAGACGACACCGGCAACATCGTGACCTGGTCTTCTTCTGGTTCTCTAGGCTTCTCGGGTGCCAAGAAGGGAACTCCGTTCGCTGCTGCAAAGGTAGGAGAACTTATTGGCGAGCGTGCAGAAAACATGGGTGTTAAAGAAGTCTCTGTCGTAGTTTCGGGCGTAGGCGCAGGCCGCGAGTCTTCAATCCGCGCATTCGCTGTCCGCGGCATCGTCATCAATTCGATTAAAGATATGACGCCCGTTCCGCACAACGGACCGCGCCCGCCTAAACCTCGCCGCGTATAGAAAATCTATATGAATACATTTTATATAATTGTCGCTCGCTCGGATAAGAAAACCATGTTTTCTTCTCTCTCACTTCGCTAAATTATAAATTTTTATGATCATCGGACCTAAATACAAAATCTGTAAGCGCCTTGGCTCCTCGGTATTCGAGAAGTGCCAGACGCAGAAATTCCAGCTCGCAGAAGCACGCGCGCCTCGCAAAACTCGTGGCAAGCGCGGCGGCGGAAGCGACTTCGGCGCACAGCTTCTTGAAAAGCAGAAGGCGCGCTTTACCTACGGACTCTCAGAAGGCCAGTTCAGCCGCTACGTATATGAAGCGATGGAAAAGAAAGGCAAAGAAAGCACCACGGGCCTTATGGCACGCCTTGAGTCTCGTCTCGATAACGTTGTATACCGCGCAGGCTTTGTTAAGACCCGCCGCGCAGCTCGCCAGATGGTTTCTCACGGCCACATCACTGTTAACGGCCGCCGTGTGAACATCCCTTCTTTCAAAGTCTCTTCAGGCGAAACGGTTGCAGTACGTGCAGAAAGCCGCGGTAGCGCGCTCTTTACGGGCCGCACTGAAGCCTCTGCAGAGCACCGCACGCCGTCTTGGATGACAGTTGAAGAGCAGGGATTCGCAGTGAAGATCGGAGCAGAGCCGTCAGTCGCAGAGACGGAGTCTCCGTTCAATCCGGCGGTCATCATCCAGTTCTACAGCCGCTAATACATTTATTTATCAACTATTACTAAGTAATTTTGCATTGCGTATGATGGAATATTCAATAACACTCCCAAGTAAGCCTCGTGTAGTCTCTGAAGAAGAGCATGCGGGAACGTACGAGATCGATGGCCTTACCCAGGCTACGGTCACACTCTTGGCAACTCGTTGCGCCGCATTATTCTCTCCTCGCTTCCGGGCGCGGCTATCACCTCCGTTAAAATCGAAGGTGTTGAGCACGAATTCTCTACTCTCACCGGCCTGCGCGAAGACATCGTAACCATGCTCCTTAACCTCAAGAAGCTCCGCTTCGAGGCGCTTACGCAGGAACCGCAGACTGTTACTCTTTCCGTAAAAGGACCTAAGAAAGTATCTGGCGATGACCTCACGCTCCCAGGCCAGGTGCGTCTTCTTAACCCGAACTCATACATCTGCGAACTTACCGACAAGAATGCGCATCTCGAAGCGGAATTCCGCATTGAGCGCGGCCTCGGCTACGTTCCGCGCGAAGCGCTTAAGAAGGACCGCGTCGACATCGGCGAAATTTCTGTTGATGCAATTTTCTCTCCGATTCGTCGCGTAAACTACGAAGTAGAAAACATGCGCGTCGGCGACCGCACAGACTTCAACCGCCTGCGCATCGCTATCGAAACCGACGGCACCATCTCTTCGCGCAAAGCGCTCGAAGCAGCTATCGAAATCATGATCACGCAGCTTAAGGCAGTTGTGGGCTTCCGCGAGGAAGAACTCGTAACTGAAAGCTCGCCGGTAGACACTGGCTCTCCGGCAGCATCTGCTGAGACTGCTGCAGAAGCACTTAAAACTCGCATCGAAGACCTCGAACTTTCTTCCCGCACCGTTTCTTCGCTTGAAAAAGCGAACATCCGCACCGTAGGAGGCCTCGCACGCAAAAAGGAAGAGGATCTTATGGAGATCGAAGGTCTTGGACCGAAAGCGATTCAGGAGATCAAGCGCGCACTCGGCGCCTTCGGTATCGTCCTCAAATAATTCTTTATG
>JAGVKC010000045.1 GCA_020050775.1 Minisyncoccota bacterium | reverse complement strand
CTCACTCTTGCTGCATTCAACGCAGCAGGGAGTGCCGGGAGCGACGTACATCGACTCTTTGGGTCTTTGCTAGGTATCGGCTATTTCCTTCTCCCGCTTCTATTTTTTGTACTTGCAGCAAACGCGCTGCGCGAAGAACGACCAGGTATGTCCTACATGAAGTTTTTTTCCAGCATATTCTTTTTTGTTTCTGGCTTAGGTTTTATAAGTGCCGTGAGCGGCAATGCCGGATACTTGGGCTCAGCAATCGCTTCTCCGATCATTCAATACTTCGAAATCTACGCGACACTTATAGTGCTCGGCGGTCTCACTCTTATATCTCTTCTCCTTCTGCTTGAAGGCCGTATTAGCCTCGAGCCTTTTACCGGCGCAGTACGGCTCATTGTAAATTTCTTCCGATGGATATTTTCATTCTTTAGCGGACGCGTGGCAGAACCTACTATCGCAGGACTTCCGTCGTTGGAAGACATTCCGCTTGAAGAACCTATGGATGAAGAGGGAGTGTACGAAGACGAAGAAGCTGAGCCTGCCACACCTCGTGCACCGCGTCGTGATTCAGGCATTGCACAAGCTCGCGCTTCTGCAGAAGCGCTCAAGGCACTTTTGGGCACGTACACTCCCCCACCGCTTTCGCTTCTTGAGCGCGACAAAGGGCGTCCCGGCGTAGGCGACATAAAAGCAAACGCAAATATCATAAAGCGCACGCTGCAGAACTTCGGCATCGTGGTGGAACTTGATGAAATTTCTATTGGTCCCTCAGTCACGCGCTACGCTATCAAACCTGCCGAAGGCGTGCGCTTGCAAAAAATTGTGGCGCTCCAAAACAACCTAGAACTTGCGCTCGCTGCACACCCGGTGCGCATCGAAGCCCCCATTCCTGGCAAATCACTCGTCGGTATTGAAGTACCGAACTCTGCGAAAGTAACCGTGGGTCTGGGCACCATGCTGGAATCTCCAGACTTCACCAACTCGCACAAACCGCTTATGGTCGGACTTGGTCGCGACATTGCAGGCGCTTCGCATTTCGCCAACATCGCAAAAATGCCGCATATGCTTATCGCGGGCGCTACCGGCTCTGGAAAGTCAGTTGCGATTCATACACTCATCAATTCTTTGATATACCGCTGCGGTCCGCAGCAACTGCGCTTCATCATGATCGACCCAAAACGCGTGGAGCTTACGCTCTACCGCTCGCTACCGCACCTCCTCTCCCCTGTTATTACCGACCCGAAAAAAGCTATTGCTGCACTGCGCTGGGCAGGTAAAGAAATGGAACGTCGCTACAACCTCCTGGAAGAAAACCGCGTGCGCGACCTAGAGAGCTATCATCAAAACATACTCACGCCGGCACTCGAAGCTATTCGTAAAAAAGGGGAACCCACAGAAGGAGAAAAAGTACCAGAAGGACTCCCCTACATCGTCATCATCATCGACGAGCTCGCAGACATCATGCAGAGCTACCCGCGAGAACTGGAAGCCGCGATTGTGCGCCTGGCCCAAATGAGTCGTGCGGTCGGTATCCACCTTATGCTCTCGACCCAGCGCCCATCGGTAAATGTTATTACTGGCCTCATTAAAGCGAACGTTCCAGCTCGCCTGGCTCTTCAGGTGGCTTCGCAGATTGACTCACGCACCATTTTGGACCAAGGCGGTGCAGAGAAACTCTTGGGCGCGGGCGACATGCTCTATCTCTCCAGCGACATGGGCAAACCTGTGCGTCTCCAGAGCGCCTACATCGGCGAGACAGAAGTTAAAAAGGTAGTGGACTATATCGCAAAGCACAACGAACCAGAACTTCCTATTGATCTTGGCGCCCCGGCTCCGGGCACAGCTGGCAGCGGCTCTGGGCCCTTGGGAGACTTTAACGGCGAGATTGAAGAAGAAATTGACGACGACATGTACGAAGCGGCAAAACAAGCAGTTACCGAAGCGGGTAAAGCGTCTACGTCTTACATTCAGCGGAAACTGCGCGTGGGCTACTCGCGCGCTGCGCGCCTCATGGACCTTCTGGAAGAGCGCGGTGTCATAGGCCCAGCAGACGGCGCAAAGCCCCGCGAAATCCTTGGCGGAACCGCCCCAACACAACCCGCAGATGAGCTACTCTAGCGTATGCGTCGCTTTCTCATCGCTCTGGCATGCCTGGCAATAATTGGCTACGGCCTTTTTGAAGCTAGACGCCTCATTGAGGGTCCTCGCATCACTATTCGCACCCCGCAGAATGGCACAGCTACCTCGTCCCCCGCCATTGTGGTCTCTGGCGAGGCACACAACATTTCTTTTCTTACCATCAACGACCGGCCCGCATACACAAACGAATCTGGACAATTTTCAGAGATTTTGACACCCCCCTCGGGGTATACTGTGGTGGTAGTTGCTGCCACCGACCGCTTCGGCAGGCGCACGTCGCAGTCAGTTTCTATTACTGTTTTAAATTACTGCCCAGCATGAATAAAGCGAAAGAAAAGAAGCCTCCAAAAACCGTCGGGGATCGAAAGGACTCAAGTGCGATAGACGCAGCGATTCGAGAAATAAAAACAAAGTTCGGCGAAGAAGCCATCATGAAGCTCGATGATTCTTCGCGCGTCGACATCGACGTTGTTCCTTCCGGTTCCGTTGGCCTCGATTGGGCGCTCGGCATCGGCGGCTACCCGCGCGGCCGCATCATTGAAATTTTTGGTCCGGAGTCTTCTGGTAAAACTACACTCACGCTCCACGCTATTGCAGAAGCGCAGAAGAAAGGCGGCATATGCGCGTTTATTGATGCAGAACACGCGCTCGACCCAGAGTATGCAAAGAAAATTGGCGTTAAACTCGATGAACTTCTTGTTTCGCAACCAGACACTGGCGAGCAGGCGCTTGAGATTGTTGAGTCTCTCGTGCGCTCCGGCAAAATAGACATCGTAGTCATCGACTCCGTTGCGGCACTCACCCCGAAAGACGAAATCGAAGGCGACATGGGTTCCTACCAGGTCGGCAAGCAGGCACGTCTTATGTCGCAGGCGCTGCGCAAACTCACGGCCATCACCGCTAAATCAAAGACTATCGTTATTTTCATCAACCAGATTCGCATGCAGATAGGCGTAATGTTTGGTAACCCAGAAACTACGACGGGTGGCAAAGCACTGAAATTCTATACGTCCGTTCGCCTAGACATCCGCCGCATCGCGCAGATAAAAAAGGGAGAAGAAGTTGTAGGCGGGCGCCACCGTGTAAAAGTAGTAAAGAACAAAGTCGCAGCACCGTTTCGCACTACAGAATTTGACCTTATGTACAACGAAGGTGTCTCGCGCGAAGGCGAACTTCTCGCTCTTGGCGAGCGCTTGGGCCTTGTAAGTAAGAGCGGTTCTTCATACTCCTTCGGCGAGGTAAAACTGGGTCGCGGATATGACGCATCCCGCACGTATCTGCGCGAGAATAAACCTATAGCGACAGACCTCCTCAAACAGATTCGAAAATCTTTGGCCGACAACATCGTTCAAAAGAAAGCAGCTCCTGCGTCCGAAAACGAAGACTAATTACGCGTAGCGCGGCTGCGTGACTGAGCGAACCATTTCTACCGCAAGGGAGAGTAACGCCATAGTACCTATCAGAAGCGCGAGCTGCACTGGAAGCGTGGTCTGTGTAACCGCAACTAGAACATAATTCAAAATGCGATCTACTCCCCCGCTTTGGAGCACGGACGTAAAGTTTTGCACTACGTTTGAAACCGATACGAACGCTGCAATACCTGCAAGTGAAACTGCAAGTGCATAGGCCTTAAGCGCCGTCATGCTTGTGAGTCGGCGTACGGTGTAGATGACACCCACGGAAGCCATGACCTGTTTTTCTATATTATTCATACAGTGTTCGTTATCGATTTGTAAATTTTTGTAAATTCTTTTTTAGCACGATGCACGCGGGTTTTTATAGCTCCTACTGAAAGTCCTTCTTTCTGTGCTATTTCTTCTTGCGACTTCCCTTCCAAGAAAAACGCAGTAAGTGCTGCAGCTAGTGGCGCCGGCATGCGCGTGAGAACCGAAGCAACTTCATCCACTAATTCTTTTTTCTCGAACTGGCGGAGGTTCTTGTCTGGAATGAGCGCCCATATCTCCTCGTCCAGTTCCACAGTAGCGCCCCGTTCGCGCTTTCGTTTTGCGTACTGCGTGAGCGCGGTGTTGATGAGAATGCGATACGCCCAGGAAGAAAACTGTGCTCCTTCTTGTTTCTGGAATTTGCCTGCATTTAGGTAAATCTTCGTGAAGGCAACTTGCACGACGTCTATCGCCTCTTCTTCATCGCGCAAAATACCCATGACTTTGCGCATAAAGGGTGCCTCGTATTTGCGCACTATTATCGCAAAGAGTGACGGGTGTGAAAGCGAACGAGAAAGTACCTCTTCGTCGCTTAATGCGGCAGCGTCTTCAAGGTAATGAGCCATGGCCACAGAATATATCATTGGGCACTTTCTACAACTACCTTGCCCGCTTTAGGGTTTCTGTTCCCCAGCTGCCTGCTTGCAGGATTCCTCTGGCTCGGTATAGTCAAAGTATGTCCGGAACGCGCAACATTATTGGCCTCCTCACCATCCTTCTTAGCTGGGGTGGAGGCCTTGCGCGTTCTTAGTTGGAAATCCAAATAAGAAGACGTGAGCCCTCCACCCGGAGGGCTCTTTCGTGCCTAGTTCTTTAACAACGGGAGAGAAACATGAGTAAGAAGGTGCTCGACTTGGCGACCAAGGTTATCAATGTCGTACAAGGAGCTGAAGGCGTGTCTACTATTACAACTGCTTCCCCGCAATGGGGCCGCGGCCGACACAAGCTCAAATGTAAGGCAAACGGCCGCCCAAACCACCTCGTCGTAGAGGTGATGGAGCCGACCGGCAAACAATTGATACATATCAATACCTCTGACGCGAAACACATCGAAGCAATTCGCGTGCGCCTCTGCGAGCTTGCTCAAAGAGAACAGTTGCCGATTTCTGTCTATTAGTGCGTCTACTGACGCCAACCACAGGAGAGTGTCGTGCCTAGAAAAAACATCATGGAGCAAGTGACTGACAGCATTATCGGTTTTGCTCCTTCTAATGTCTCTTCCTACAAAGCAACCCCTATGGGGTACCCGAGCCGCTTTCCCAGAATCAAGGTAGTAGACCTTTGGTGAAGGCAAAGCGGTCATCCATGTTCACACGCGGAAAGAGTGGTACTACATCGAGGTACGTACCACTATCCCGCGTACAATCGCCGACACAATGGAGCGCATCGCCAAAAAGCGAAAGATGTCCTTCGACAGAGTCGGCTGCTAAGCAAAGCGGCGCAACTAAGTTGCGCCGCTTACCTTTTTATATATACTTCTGGTATTGCCCTTCGGGGCCATTTATTTTGCGCCATGCTTGAATACAACGAAATACTCCCCAAAAAGGTCATTCTTCTCCAGGGCGAACCCTATGAAGTCCTCGACGCGCACGTCTTTCGCAAGCAACAGCGCAAGCCGGTTAACCAGACGAAGCTTCGTCACCTCATCACCGGCAAGGTAACCGAACAGTCCTTCCACGTATCTGAAAAGGTTGCCGAAGCGGACCTTTCTACCCGCCCAGTGAAATACCTGTACCAGAACAAAGGTGAATATTGGTTTTGTGCAGAAAATAACCCAGCGGATCGCTTCCAGCTCTCCGATGACGCAGTGGGTCCACAAATAATATTCTTGAAGCCTAATTCTGTAGTTGAAGCGCTTGTCTTTGACGAACGCATCATTGGCCTGCGCATTCCTATCAAAGTGGACCTCAAAGTAAAAGAAGCTCCTCCAGCTGTGCGCGGCAACACTGCGCAGGGCGGCAGTAAGCAAATTGTGCTTGAAACAGGCGCAACAGTTAACGCTCCGCTGTTCATCAATGAAGGCGACGTAGTGCGCATCAATACAGAACTGGGCGAATACGTAGAACGCGCTGACAAGAAGTAAACAAAAACCTTCCCTCTCATGTGAGAGGGAAGGTTAATTCACGTAGAACGGCTCCATGTCTATCTAAGATCTTTTGGGTTTCGGTATTACCATAATCTAACAACTCAAGGCGTCCTGACGACACATCGAAGTTCTGCGACATTTCCCAATGATGACCGTCGCGGACCACCCCTGCCCCAACAGCTTTTCGGGCAGCAGAGGCCACTTCACGATCTTGTGATGGTACCCCGCGCTTTTGAATGTTGAGGAAGCCAAGTAGGGATAGATGAGTCGGTTTG
>JAGVKC010000035.1 GCA_020050775.1 Minisyncoccota bacterium | reverse complement strand
CCAATGCATCAAGGAGAATTCCTTTGTGGCGAAACTGCTTAGCGCCTTCAGAGGTCATTTCAATAACCACGTGCGTGCATCCTGCGTGTTTTGCTTTGCGCATAAAGCTCTGCAAGTATCCTCTGCCTGGCATGGTCATCTTGAAAAGGTTTGGTTCACTCTCTTCACCTATAAGAAACTGGATAGTCGAAGCGAGCGCGACTTTATTTCCGTTCTCTGCGAGAATTGCACGAATGAGTTCGCTCACGGTGGATTTTCCTTTGGTGCCGGTTACACCAATGACCACAAGCGACGCAGAAGGGTAGAAGTTTTTAAGCGCACCGAAGTTTGCCCACGCTTTGTAGTACAGATCGAAGATAAAACGAGGTATAAGACGGCGCAGAATAGTTTTCATACGTTAGCGTTTGCCGAGCATGCGCAGCGCCGCAGCAAGTCGGTCGCGCACGTTCTCGCTTCCTTCGGTGCCAATATCTTTAAGTATCTTGCGGCTTTCTTCTGCGCGATAGCCAAGCGCCATAAGAGCCTCGATAACTTCGCCATCCGCTCCTTGCGAGCCGACAGGCGTGCCGCTGCGGGCCATATGGTCTGCAAGCTTGTCACGCAATTCAACCACGATGCGCTCAGCGCTTTTTTTGCCGATACCGAACACTTTAGTCAGTGTCGATGCGTCGCCCTGCGCTATAGCGCGACGAAGTGAGGAGACATCCGCGACATTCAATATGCCAATCGCAGTCTTTGGCCCGACGCTTGAGACGGTAGTGAGAAGCTTAAAGAAAGAAAGCTCATCTTCAGTAGGGAAGCCGTAGAGGTCTATTGCGTCCTCGCGCACAGCGGTGTGCACAAAAAGCGAAAGATGAGCTCCTTCCAGAACGCTCGTGAGCGCTAAGAGGGGAACGCGCACAAGGTAGCCTACTCCGCCAACGTCAATTAAAGCTGCTCCGTCTGCAGTACGCCCTGCCAAGGTCCCGGTCAACTTTCCTATCATGTCTCTACTATATGCGAGTTAGGCAGCGTAGAGAAGTTGCGCTAAATAGGTATTTTGAGTAGTATCTCTCCTGTATATGGCAATAACCAAGTCAGCAAAGAAAGCCCACCGCCAGTCCCTCCGCAAGAAGGTGACTAATGACGCACGCAAAGAAAAACTCCGCGTAGCACTCAAGGGTGTGCGTTTCGCTGAAAAAGGCGACACTAAAGCTATCGCCGCTGCTTACAAGGCAATCGACAAGATGCTCAAGAGCGGACTTTTGAAGAAGAATACCGCCGCTCGCCGCAAGGCCAAGGTCGCAAAAATGCTCAAAGCGTAATCAAAACAAAAAACTCCCTTCGGCGAGTTTTTGTTTTGTGGTCACAAATAGCTTCTCGTCGTCACTTAAAGCTTTCGCGACCCCGGCTCGCGGTTTCGTCTACTGACGAAACATCGCTATGCCTCGCACAAAAGCACAAAGTCCCGCGCAGGCGGGACATGTGTGTCATTTGTGCTCCCGCCAAGAATCGAACTTGGATCACAAGCTCCGCAAGCTTGCATTCTATCCGTTGAACTACGGGAGCAATGCACTAGTTTGTATCACAAACCGAACATCTCGGCGAGGTGTTCTCCGAAGTGCGGGTCTTGTTCTTCCTCTTTTGCGTAACGTCGCATGAATTCGCGAATCTCATGCGCACGCGAACTTTCTTCAATTGGAATGATGAACTGCGGGTGTAAAATTCCGCTTGTTGAAACAAGGAGGCGTGGATTCTCTGCTTTTTCTTCTACCCAAAAAGAATCTATCGAAGAGTATGGGTAGAGTGTGCCATCTAGCACAACGCCGCGTTTATCTATTTTTACTGAGTGCAAGCGAGGGCCCCGCGCAGCGAGTACTCCAAGAGAAATTGCGCCGATGCCGATAATAACAACAAGGAGGTAATTACCAAGAAATATAGAAACAACCGCGCCTGCTACGGCAACAAGCCCGAGTGTCCAATACCAATCGATAGAACGATCTTTATGTTCGTGTGTATGCACCGTCCACGAAAACGCTTGATCCTGAGGAGCCATACGCTATTAGTATACCCCTTCTATACGAAATCTATTGATCAAACACAGGGGTAGTGGTCTGGTAAGTCGTGTTAGAATTTTTCCATGAGAAAATTTTGGAATTTTATATACTGGACCTCGCTCATAGATTTAATACTGGTTTTACCCCTACTTATTATAGGGATTCTGTCGTTAAAACCTGCAATTGATAGCCTTATTGCTGGTGTAAATCCTGCGGCTACGTTCTTTGTTAGTATTTCTTTGGCTTTCGCATTCATATCGATTATAGCCGTCTTACTTTTTCCTTTTGCAATTATTATTGTACTTATTGGGAGAAAAGGTTATCAGAAAATCCCTTCGATGAAAAAGTGGAAAATTGCACTGGCAGTATCAGGGCTTTTGTGTGTAGCTCCTGTTCCTTTGGCACAGCTTATGTGTCGAGATAGCGGTAATGGATGCGTGGGCTTGGGTATTTTATTTTCTCCACTAGTATTAATTGGTTTTCCTATAATTCTCCTGAGCGCAATAATTATTTTTCGTAAAGAACTCGGTGCTTTAGAAGTACAAACCAATGCAGAAATTACAGCTTCGTAGGCAAACTCTTTTTACGATATTCATTTACTAGTGTGTGCGCCGCGCGAGTCGGCTCAGGAATGCGATGCCTTAGGATACACTTTTTTACCAGGTCGAGCGCTTCGCCGTGCGTTATCAAATGTCCGGGAGAAACAAATACTGGTTTTACGCCACACTTGGTACGCAGCACGTACCCCAGAAGTTCTTTAGTGTGTGGATCCGTAAGTTCCGCGTGCGAACCAGGTTCATCTGCAAGCTCGTCGTATTCACCCACAAGAATACTTTTTGCACAGCCGATGGTAGGAATACCCAACACGAGTCCCAGATGAGTAGCGATACCAAGACGTCGCGGGTGTG
>JAGVKC010000063.1 GCA_020050775.1 Minisyncoccota bacterium | reverse complement strand
TCCGCAGAAGCCAGAGGAGTTTCAGTATCTTCGATTGGAGAAACTCCTTCCTTGCCGAGATATGCTTCCAAAGATACCGATTCTACATACCACGCTCGTCCGACTTTTTGACCAGTAAGTTTTCCGCCACGAATAAGCTGGCCGATATAATCAGTGTGATAGCCATTTTCTTTTGCAACGCGGCGAGACGAGATATATCGTTTCCCCGAAATTACGAGCTCATCCATACCGATGAGTATATACCTCGTGGTATCCAGTGCAAGGCGCGTTCTAGCCGAGAAGAGTTATCAGAGCTTGACGCAAACTTTCTGGGTTTGCAGAGCCTTTTGTCTCCTTCATTCCCTGCCCTATCAAAAATTGAAGCGCGGCGGCTTTGCCTGCGCGGTAGTCCGCTGCCACAGTAGGGTTCGCTTCTATTATTTTTTGTGCAACTACCGTAAGAAGTGTAGTGTCGCTCTGTTGTATAAGTCCGTGTTCGCGCGCGATCGCTTCAGGCTCTCCTAGAGTGCTGAACATAAAGTCAAGTGTATCTTTTGCTCCACGCGAAGAAAGTAATCCTTTTTCTATAAGAGAGATGAGCTGCGCAAGACGAGTAGCATTCTTTGTATCCTGAAGCCAAGTCGCGGTCACGTCGCCCGCGGCTCGCTTACCTGCTATGTCGCCCACTATATAATTTGAAAGAAGATTCGCGTTCTCAGGGGCAAGACCTTGTACTGCAGCGTCAAAAAAAGCACCGAGTAGCGTATCTTCTGTGAGAACGTTCGCGGCTTCTGTTTTAATACCCCTAGCTGTATAGCGTGCACGTCTAGCGCCTGGTAATTCAGGAAGAGTAGAAGCGATAGCTGCCAGAGTAAATTCAGGTATCTCGGATAACATTAATTTTGGTAGATCAGGGTCCGGGAAATAACGGTAGTCATGGCTGGACTCCTTTTTGCGCTGGGGAAATGTACTCTGCGCCACTTCATCCCAGCCGCGTGTTTCTTGGATTACTTTTTCTCCCTTTTCGAGGACTTCTGTTTGGCGCTGTATCTCATACGCAATTGCCCTCTCGGCACTGCGGAAAGAGTTGAGATTCTTTACTTCAACCTTTGTTCCTAGGGTGTCGTCTTTACTTATAGAAATATTGGCTTCTACGCGCATCTCCCCCTTCTCCATGTTCGCCTCTCCGGCATCCACATATCTCAAAAGGAGTTGCAGTTCACGGGCAAAATTACCGGCAGTCTCTGCATCATGTATAACCGGCTCCGTAACAAGTTCCATCAGAGGAACTCCTGCACGGTTATAGTCGACAAGACTTTTGTCTCCCTGATGCTGGGAGCGCGCAGTGTCTTCTTCCAAATGCACGCGTGTAATCGCAACACCCGCAAGCTCTCCTCCTTGTACTAAAGGGTGCGCATACTGGCTAAGCTGGTAGCCTTTAGGGATATCAGGATAAAAATAATTCTTACGGTCGAATTCTGTATAGTCTGCAAGTTGTGCACCAAGCGCAGCTCCCACGGTGAGCACTTTGCGGACCGCTTCTTTATTTATAACCGGTAGCGTACCGGGGTGCGCCATGCACACGGGACAAATGTTCTTGTTTGGCGACTTTTCGTCAGGGTCGTTCTTGCAGCTGCAGAACATCTTAGTCGCGGTTTTCAGTTCGGCATGTATTTCAAGGCCGATCGTTGCTCGGTAGGAGGACATAACGTGTATGTAGAGAGCTTACCGCAGCGTTACTACTTTCTCAATGCCAACACCAACGCATCGCCGAGCCCTTTAACCGACTCATCGTCCAAAACGGTCACCTCAAGGACACGAAGCCCTTTTTGTTCAAAAAGCTCTTTCACTTCTTTTTTTTCTTCCGCGGTGCGCATATCTGACTTCGTTAAGACGAGAATCTCTTCTTTTTGTGCCAGTTGTCCCTCTTCGAACCGAGAAATCTCGGCTCGAACAGTGTCATAGTCTTCCATTGGGTTAGCAGAATCGTACGAGACGCAATGTACAAGAAGCTGAGTGCGCGCAATGTGTCTCAAAAATTTGAAACCAAGACCTTTGCCTTCTGCGGCGCCTTCTATAAGTCCTGGGATGTCAGCCACCACATGGCCGTAGAACATGCCTAAGTTTGGATCCAGCGTAGTGAAGGCATACGCGCCCACCTTCGCTCCTGCGCCCGTTAACGCGTTCAGGAGGGATGTCTTGCCTGCGTTCGGAAGGCCGATGAGTCCTGCATCAGCAATAAGACGCAGTTCTATATGTAGTATTGCCTCTTCACCAGGCGCCCCAGGGAGGCTTTGCATGGGAGTGCGATTCACTGAAGATTTAAATACGGCATTACCTGCCCCGCCTCGACCACCTTTGAGGATGAGTTTTTTGTCGCCATCAACCAAGAATTCGTGGACTTCACCAGTTTCCCTGTTGTGCACCAGTGAACCTACAGGTATGTCTATAACAAGATCTTTGCCACCTGGACCATGGCGGTTGGAATTTTCTCCGTCGGTACCGTTTCCCGCCTGGAATTTCTTTTCACCGCGGTAGCGCCCAAGAAGACTCATGTCGCGCACCGCATGCATATAAATATCGCCGCCGTTTCCACCGTTGCCGCCTGCAGGACCAGAATATTCTTGACCCTTCAAGTGCAACCAGCGCACGACGCCGTCCCCGCCCTTGCCAGCGCGGGCGAGTATTGTAAGTTCGTCAACCAGTGCCATTAGTTAGAGAAGAGAGTGGAGCACCCACGCGACCGCTGAAAGGACAAGAGAGCCAAGAAGTGCGGGGATAAAACCATCTACCGTGAATCCGTCGATAAATGTTGCAAGAAACCAGAAGAGAAGCGCGTTAATGATGAACGAGAAAAGGCCGAATGTGATAATGGTGATAGGAAGCGTGAGGATTGAGAGTATCGGACGAATCGTAAGTCCTACGATACCCCAGATAACTGCAACAACGAGTGCCGTGTAAAAGCCACCCACTTCGATACCCTGAATAAACTCCGGGATAAGAAGGAGTGCTGCTGCGGTGGCAAGTACGTGTATAAGAATCTTGAACATGTCGTTATCCTAGTACATCACAAAAATTCTAGCAATCGCTCGTACCCCAAGAATTCAAGGAGTGCAAAACCCCATGACACAAAGAGTCCCATATTTCCCGTGAGCATCAGTGCTCCGCCGAGTATCAAAGAAACACCGCCAACAATAGAAAGCCATGTTACGAAGCCAGAGATGCGCGAGAGAAAGACCGACGCTTCGGTAATAAGGAACGCGGTAAGAAGAAACGGGACGGCAAGTCCCAACGAGAAGACGCCAAGAAGCACCGCACCATACCACACCGTGGCGGTACTTGGAGCGAGCAGAAGTACAGTGCCAAGTATTGGTCCGATGCACGGGCTCCACCCGAGTGCAAATAGAGAACCTATAAGAGCCGAACTAGGAAGCGTGCCCAGTATCAGAAACGACGGCAGGCGCATGCGCCGTTCACGTGAAATGAATGGCACAGGCACCAGGCCAAGCATGGTGAACCCAAAAAACATTACGATAAGCCCGCCTATCTGCGAAAGCACTAGCCGCCATGGCCCTAGCAGGGTTCCAATGACGCCCGCTGATGCGCCAAGAATTATAAAAACGACACTAAAACCAATGACGAAGGCCAGCGCGTTTTTGAATACTACGTAGCGCGCATTACGGCGGGCAGCTGGGTTTGCAAGTGCCTCCAATGGCACTCCGGCAATAAATGCAAAATACCCTGGCACTATAGGAAGCGTGCAAGTAGCAAAGAACATCAAGAATCCAGCTATAAAGGCGCCAAAGAGGAGTGGTACCTCAAACATCTATCTAGTATATATCGCCCACAGGGGCGAATCGCGGGATGCGCTTCCCTTCTACTTCTATTTCTTCTAAGAAAACGGATGGGGCACGAGCCCAGATTTTTTCAGGTGCTTCTACGTCTTGGTACACAACAAGCTCCTCTTGCGTATCGCTATGTCGCACTATGTGCAGCACCTTATATACAGTGCCTTTGTAATGTGTGTAGAGCGCGCCGACGTGTACCATATTACTTTTTTGCCATGAGCTCCTGATGCTCTTGCGTATTTTTCAAAACGCAGTTCTTGATGTGTGGGCGAGATGAAAAAATTACTGCTCCATTAAGCCGAAACTCACCAATAAGGCCGCGTCGATTTGGTCCAAAATTTCC
>JAGVKC010000008.1 GCA_020050775.1 Minisyncoccota bacterium | reverse complement strand
GCAAGCGCGTACAAGACATGTTTAAACTAGTTGAAGCGCACCTGAAAAAAATCGGCAAAGCAGAGCTTCTTCCGGCCGGCATAATACTGACCGGTGGCGGCTCAGCGATACAAACCGTTGCAGAATTAGCTAAAGCGGTTCTGCGCTTGCCGTCGCGTACCGCGACTCTGGAAGGTAGTCCGAAGATGCAACTGCGCGACTCTTCTTGGTCGGTCGCGTATGGCTTGACGGTCTGGGGCATGACCGCCGGAGGCGACATTGAGCATCATGAGAGCGGCGGAATGTAGGATACCTTTAAAGGGCTTTGGAGGTGGTTTAGGAAATTTCTCCCGTAATAGCAACGTTTTTTAGCTCCTCGCCAAGTCCGACAGCAAAACATAGAAGCCCGTTGTCAACGGGTTGCAAAGCATATCTACGGAATGTAGAGTGTTCAGGCACCTTATCCAACATTTTTTTAATCTATGCCGCAAGTACAACAGGAGATAGAAGCATTCGCACGCATTCGCGTAGTGGGCGTCGGCGGTTCAGGCAAGAATGTCGTGAATCACATGATCGAGAGCAAAGTGCGCGGCGTAGACTTCCTCGCGATCAACACTGATGCACAGGACCTGCATCACTCCCTTGCAAAGAAAAAGATTCACATTGGAAAAAATCTCACACGTGGTCTTGGCGCCGGCATGAACCCGGAACTCGGCAAGCGCGCATCTGAAGAAACAAAAGAAGAAGTTCAGCAAGCACTCAAAGGCAGCGACATGGTCTTCGTTGCATGTGGCATGGGTGGCGGCACCGGTACCGGCGCAGCACCAGTCGTTGCGCGCACTGCAAAAGAAATGGGCGCGCTCACGGTGGGCGTTGTAACGAAGCCCTTCTCATTCGAAGGAGCTCAGCGCATGCGCCTCGCAGAACAGGGCCTCGAAGAACTTCGCAAAGAAGTAGACGCGCTCATCGTTATCCCGAACGATCGTCTTCTTGCAACTGTTGGAAAAGACACGACCCTCAAAGCAGCCTTCGCTATGTGCGACGATGTGCTTAAACAGGCAGTCGAAGGAATTTCTGACCTCATCACCCACCCAGGCATCATCAACGTAGACTTCGCGGACATCCGCGCAGTCATGGAGAATGCCGGCTCGGCTCTTATGGGTATCGGTATCGCTTCTGGCGAAAACCGCGCAGCGGTTGCAGCAAAGGCAGCAGTCTCCTCTCCCCTCTTGGAGCTTTCCATAAACGGTGCAAAGGGCGTACTCTTCGCGATCGCCGGAGGCGACGACCTTGGTATGCTCGAGGTGCACGAGGCTGCGAAGATCATCACCGAATCGGTTGATGCAAACGCCAAGATCATCTTCGGCGCCATCAAGGACGACAAACTCAAGAAAAACGATGTGCGCGTTACGGTTATCGCAACCGGCTTCCCAACCGCAGGCATCGCACCGCGCGGTACGCCGCTCTTTGGCACCTTTACTGCCCGCGAGAAGGAAAAGGACGAGGCTCCTATCGGCAAGATCTTCAATTCCCCTACTCCGGCTAAGGAAAAGGAAGACGGTAAGCCTGCAGAGGCTGATATGAAGCCAAAACCCGCTGAAGACGAAGATGACGAATGGGGTGCAGTGCCAAGCTTCCTGCGCCGCCCGAAAATAAAGTAAAAGATAAACCCCGCCTAACAGCGGGGTTTTAAGTGATACGTTTTGCGTCTTGTTCAAGATTTTTCCAGAAGCACGTATCGCCTTGAGGAAAAGATTTCTCAAGATATTTCACACTCTGACGCCAATCTCTCGGCAGGATGTAAATATCAATCGTGCTTCTACCTGGGATACGCGGCAGTATCTGCTTCGCTTCCCGCAGTAACGGTTTGAAGTCTTCGCCTAACACAAGCATGGCGGCTTCTTCACGGGGACTGAATTCTTTTTCTCCGTAACCACGACCGTAGAAAAAATCGTATTTCATGGCCCCTATAACAGATTTAGTCGAAACGACAAACTGTTCGACTGGGATACGCGCAAGCACGATAAGGTCAAGGTCTTTTCCTTCTGCTTCTCTGCTAACGCTTCCAAATAATTCGACACCCTCGACCAGGAGGTGTTGCAGAAAAATCTCCGACACAAGGCGTGCGTCCTCGAGAGTAACTTTACGGCGAAGCATGCGCTTCTCCTGTGATGAGCAACTGTTCGCCAATTAACCATAGACGAGGTAAAATGGCAATCTATGTATGACCTCGCAATCATTGGTGGCGGCCCCGCAGGAGTCGCCGCTGGCGTCTACGCTGCACGCAAGCACCTCAACACACTTTTCATCGCAGAAGCAGTGGGTGGGCAGTCTACCGATTCGCAAGACATCCAGAACTGGATAGGAACCCCTCATATAAACGGTCTTGACCTCGCTAAAGCGCTTGAAACACATATAAAAGAGTACGCTTCTGACGTACTCGATATAAAAATCGGCGAACGCGCACTTAAAGTAGAGAAAACTGAATCTGGTTTTACGGTACAGACCGGTAAGACTGCATATCTTGCTAAGACCGTACTTATAGCAACCGGTGGTTCCCGAAAGAAACTCGACGCAGTAGGCGCGCAGCAGTATGAAAATAAAGGCGTCACCTACTGTGCCTCATGCGATGGCCCAATGTTTTCTGGCCAAGATGTTACTGTGGTGGGTGGAGGTAACGCAGGGTTTGAAACTGCTGCCCAACTTCTTGCCTACTGCAAGTCGGTAACTTTGGTACACCGCCACCCGGACTTCATCCGCGCAGATGCTGCTACCGTACAGGCTGTGCTAGCACACCCAAACATGAAAGTGCAGGCAAACTCCTCCCCTGTTGAAGTAAAAGGCGAAGCGTTTGTTAAATCTCTTGTAGTGAAAGATGTGACAACCGGCGCACTTACAGAACTTCCCGTTGGAGGCATATTTGTCGAAATCGGCATGATACCTGCAACCGACCTTGTGAAAGACCTAGTGGAACTCGATGAATGGGGACGTGTAAAAGTAGATGGCAAGAGCCAGCGCGCATATTTGAAGCAAACAGCCGAGG
>JAGVKC010000072.1 GCA_020050775.1 Minisyncoccota bacterium | reverse complement strand
CTAGTTATTGCAGCAAATGTATTTTTTTCAGCGCATCATCGCCGAGGTGTTGTGCAGGAAATACGCCGCGTACTAAAACCTGACGGCCGGGCACTCATTACAGACTGGGAAAGTTCTTTTAGCGGCATGGGTCCGCAGGAAGAACATGTCATTACATCCAAAGAAGCGCGCGAATTGCTGGAAATGAACGGGTTTACCTACATGCAAGATGTGCCAGCAGGCGAATTCCACTGGGGATTTATCGTTAGGAAAAACGCCGCTTAGAGCGCACAATTACACGAGGATATGTCTACGTTCCAGATAGTCGTCACCGCGCTATTCGTCGCTTTCATCATTGTTGGTGTTGGCGTCTTCGCTTCGCTTGGCGGAGTTTTTGGTGGTGGAGGTGTGGGTCAGGTGGTTATTTGGGGCACGATGGACCAAGAACGTGGTTCAACGTTTATAGACTCAATGCGTTCAGTCGATAAGTCGCTCCAAGACGTTACGTATGTAGAGAAGGACCCAACAACCTATCGCGATGAATTGCTTAACGCGATGGCGAGTGGCACAGGCCCAGATCTGTTTTTGATACCGCAAGAAGAAATGCAGGCGTTCGCGGATAAGATACTACTCATTTCCTACAGAACGGTTTCGCAAGGAAGCTATGTCAATTCTTACGTCGACGCTGCGGGTCTCCTTTTAACTCCTCAGGGGGCATTGGCACTGCCGCTTTATATAGACCCATTGGTCATGTACTGGAATCGAGACATCTTCGCGAGCGCAGGAGTAGCCCAGGCGCCTAAGAATTGGAATGACTTCATTACTATTTCTCCAAAGATAACGTCGCTTAACACTACTCAGAATTTCGTACGCAGCACTGTGGCTCTTGGCGAGTGGCAGAATGTAGACAACGCAAAAGCAATACTCTCGACGCTCTTTATGCAGACGGGCGATCAAATTATTTCGCGTGCGCAAAATGGCGCACTGGTCTCTAACTTCGGCCGCGCAACTGACAATTCGACAAGCCCTGCTGAGTCTGCCCTGCGCTTTTACACAGAGTTCGCCAACCCTTCGAAAACTACGTATTCCTGGAATCGCTCCCTTCCTCGTTCCTCACTTGCGTTCAGTGGGGGAGAGCTTGCAGTCTATTTTGGTTTTGCAAGCGAATATGCTTCGCTTTCGCAGCGTAACCCTAACCTTCGTTTTTCTGTGGCGCTCATGCCTCAGCTCACAAGTGGTGTCAGCATTACCTATGGACGCGTTACGGCGCTCGCGATACCGCGTAGTGCACGCAATGCCGGAGGTGCTGCAACTGTTGCGCAGAAGCTTACTAGCCAGCAGGCATCGAGTCTTCTTGTACAAATTTCTGGTCTTGCATCTGTGCGGCGCGATGTGCCTATAGACACGTCTGCAAATGCTGCGTCGCAAGTGTTCGGGCAGTCCGCGCTCATTTCGCGCGGCTGGATAGATCCTAATACGGAAGCAACGGATGCGATTTTTAAGACCATGATAGAATCCGTGGTGAGCGGACGCGCTCAACCTATCGAAGCAGTATCCCAAGCATCGCTTGAATTCAATCAGCTGCTCCCGAGACTTTAAATCATGAAACTCGCTGCAACATATCTTCTTTTTATCCCAGTGCTCTTCAGAGTCCTCGTGCTCTCTAACCCTCTCGTTGCAGTAGCGACACAACACTCTTCTTCAGGCTTTGGTACCCCGAGCGGCTCATCGGGTTTCGGTACAGCCAACGGTTCTTCAGGAACATCACTTGAAAACCCTTTGCGCTTTGGGAGCTTTTGCCAACTTATTAAAGGTCTATTGCAGGCCATAGTTGCCATAGGTGTGCCAGTAGCCGTGCTTTTCTTAGTGTGGGTGGGCTTTAAATTCGTACTCGCGCAAGGCGATCCTACAAAATTATCAGAAGCACGAAAAAATTTCCTTAATACCGTTATAGGTATAGGTATATTCTTAGGTGCCTGGATAATAGCTCAAGTTATCGCCTCCACGGTGCAGCAGTTCGGCGTAACGCTGCTTTCATGCCAATAGTATGGGAATTTCACAAGGAACAACCTTCGCAGGACTCATAAATATCGTCATTGGCTATATCAACCAGATTATTCCTGTACTTCTGGTGCTTGCGATAGTGCTCTTATTCATCGGTATCATCCGATATATACACAGCTCCGGTAAAAAATCGTATCGCAACTCCATTCTTTGGAGTTTGGTGGTTATATTTGTGCTGGTCTCTGTCTGGGGTTTGTTGCGCATCCTTACAAATACATTTCTTGGCGGGAACGCTTCTCCTGGGGGAGCTCCTACCCAAGGAGTAGTACCAAATTCCTTCCAGGGGGTTGGGGCGCAGCCTTATTAGTAATCCACACGCCCTAAAAAAGCAGCATCCTTTCTTGCTACACTTAGTACTGTATTAATCAATATTTTATGAAAAAAGCACTAATCGCCGTTTCCCTTTTCGCGCTTCCGCTTGTAGCCTCCGCTCAGAATGTCAGTAACCTCCGCAGCCTTATAGCAGAAGCAGGTAGCATCCTTAACATGGTGATCCCGGTGCTTATTGCTCTCGCGCTCGTTGTATTTTTCGTCGGTCTCATTCAGTACATTTGGCGCCGCAAAGGTGGCCGCGAAATCATGATTGCGGGCCTCGTAGGACTCTTCATTATGGTATCCGTGTGGGGCATCATCCGCCTGGCGCAGAACTCTCTTGGTCTTCAGAATGGCCAGCCAATACAGCCACCGTACGTTCCGCAAACGTACTAATAATTACTATAGCGGCTCATCATGTCTCCTGAGCAGCTTGCAAGCACATTTGTTCGGGTGCTCATCAATCCGATGTTGGCATTACTCTTTGCCGCAGGACTCCTGGTGTTTATTTTTGGTCTTATCGAATATCTCTACGCGCTGAACGTAAAAGGAGAGCAGCCAGACAAAGGTAAGAAACACATGTTCTGGGGCTTGGTGGGCATGTTTATTATGGTTGCATCGTGGGCCATTCTCCAGGTTATTGCCAACACAATTTGTCCTGGCGGGCTCGGTGGCTGCTACCGATAAGTCTTGTATGTAAAAAGAAAAACGGCGGGCTCTTGCGAGTCCGCCGTTTGGTATTGTTATCTGCACGTCCAACCATCTTCAACACAGCCATGCCGATGCAGCATGTAGTTAAGGCGTATGGTGCCACTTTTCGCTTTCGCGTAGATGACTCTCACGCCTTTGCTGCGAAGAACATTGCCAACCCTATCTCCCGGTGAAACCTCAACAAAATTGTTCGGTTCACCAAGAAGCACTGTTCCCGACGCCACCTCAAAAATGATGTGGCAGCGGAAGTCGGGGTTGATAGCAACCCACTGTTCACCGATAGCCTTGCTTTCGCCGGCACCGAGACAGTGATTTGCAGCAGGCTGCTGCGTTACCACGTGCTGCTGTTTTACGGCAGGAGTGGTAACTACGGATGCAGGAGCAGTTGCCCAGTGTGAGAGTTGCGTCAACCAGACAGTAACAAAGCCGATCGCAACCAGTAACGCAACTCCTCGAATGACGCTTTTCAGCGTTCCTCGGAATTTGGTTACTCGCACAGTACCGTCTTCAACGGCTCTCTCTTTGGCTTCAGTGAGTTCCATTATGCTCCTCCTTTCTTAGAGGTTTTTTTATTCTGAGTGCCGCTTTTGCCGCCGTCTTTCCCAAGTACTTTGGAGAGACCTGCGGCAAGCGCGTCGCCCAGATTGCCTTCAATTACATTCACGCTCATGTCGGCATTTTCGGATGCTGCTAAAGCGCGATTGACCATCTTGTCGTACTCGGCTTTCGGAATACCACCATCTTTCGAACCGAGATTTAATTTTATACTCAGTTCCTCCGGCGTCATGCCGTACATCGCTGCGACCACTTTATGGAGTGTCGAGGCTTCATCAATGGCGTCGCGAGTTTTTTGTGCTGCAAGTGGCAGCGACATGCCCGTAATCGTGATGTTGACGACCTGGATGCCGTAGTTTTTTTCGAAGTCTACGCGTTCGCTAGCGTCCATTTTTTGTTGGAACGCTTCACCCATAAGTTTATTGAGCTCGTTGATATTCGTAAGAGCCCAGTCAGCATCTTTCTGAGACACATAATGAGTGAGGAAGCCTTCGAGGAAGGAAATAAGCCCGCCCTCGACCGTGGATTCGTCAGCGCCAACGAATGAAGTAATGTTCTTCAAATCAGCAGCGTATTGGAATGTCACACCGGCTTCAACTCTCGCGGTTTTTGTCTGGACAGGAACCACGAATTTCTTCGTGATAACCTCCAGTGACTCGTTGCCTTCTTCGTTGCGCTGCTCCCACGGGAATGACACATGGAGACCAGGGCCATAGGCCGTCATGGTGCCCGCAAATGCATTCTGCGTGACGTAGGCAGACCATTCCTTGTTGTAGATAAGGAAATAGTTCACCATTGTAACGGAAAGCGCCGCGCTTACGGCGATAGCAATAAGCGCGCCTATGTATCCAAACCCCCAAGGAAGGAGAGAGCCGACATAGTTGAAGAAAAGTGCGGGTCCAAAGACTACTGCACCAAGTGCGATAATCAGGACCAACGTACGAGTAAACCTGTCACGTTCCACAACATTGTCGTGTGGAATGGGAAAGTCGATGCGCATGTATCCGCCTTCACTGACAGCTGCATCACCATTGGTTTGGGAGGCAGGGTGTGCAGTAGCAGAGGCGACAGCAGATGATGGAAACCATCCCACCGCCCAAGCAGCGAACACCAGCAATGCGAGTGCTAGTGCCAGTAGTAGTGCTGTAGTCATCTGACTACTCCTTTTCGGATTGTGTAAGAGCGAGCGGCGGATGCCGCAATCCACCTACTATTATATCATAATTGGTCTAGTTGTCAAGTAAAAAAGAGCCCTATACAGGGCTCTTTTTTAGATGGTGGGCGAAGTAAGGGATCCTCGGTCAAGAACATTTTTAGTCGCCGTCGCTCCTAAAAATTTCTCGACCCTGCTCGCGCGACCCATTGTGCTCAATGGGTGCCCGCGCTCGCTTTCTCCTCTCCCTCGACCAGACGCAATAAGGGCCGGAAGCACGTCTTCCGGCCCTTATTGCGTGTTGTGGGCGAGGGGAGAATCTCACTCCTGAGCGCTACGCGCTCTTTCGAAACCCTCGGTTTCGAATAACTTCCGACACGGGGAGGCATACCTCCCCGACCCCCTCCAGTTCGATTCTCCCAATGCATACAAAGATACCCCCGAAGGGGTATCTCTGCGTTTGTGGGCGAGGGGAGACTCGAACTCCCAAACCTTGCGGTGCATGGTCCTAAGCCATGTGCGTATACCAATTCCGCCACTCGCCCCTGTGCGTATACAGCAGCGAGTATAGCATTCCTATGGAGTTACGTAGAAGGTGATCTGCTTCTCGTCGTAGCTGTTGAGGCCTTTGACAGTTAGCACCCAGTTTCCTTCGGTAGTACCTGCAGGAATTGCGTAGCTGCTGTTGAAGCTGCCCGAACTATCTGCGGTCATTGTGTGAACCACGGTCGAGCCTGTGCGGTCGGTCCGGACTTCAATAGATTCGTTTGGAAGATACCCGTGGCCCAAGAATGTGACGTTGGTGCCTGGGGAACCTGCATAACTTTGCAGCTGAAGGTCAGTGTAGACCGGCGCTACGGTTAGTGTTGCACTGCCAGTTGAACCAGTAGTGAGCCCACGTGCGCTGATGGTTAGATCGCCCGGCATTCCGTAGGGAATTGTTGTTACATGAGCGAACGTTCCGTCGCTGCCTGCGGTTGCCGTCGTAAAGACTGTGCCACCGCGAGAGAGCTCTACTTGCTCATTGCCGCCGAAGCCTGCGCCGTAGATCGTGAGAGCAGATCCGCCTTCGTCGTAGTAGTTATCAAACCAGATTGCGGAGAAGCGCTGACCGAGCGTTATAACAAGCTGGAATGGAGCGTTACTGAGCGAACCAAGGAAGTTGTAGATCGCAGAAGTTCCTGCGGGAAGCACGGCGCTGAGTCCCGTGAATGCACCTGTGGAGTTTGCTGTAACAGTGCCGGTGTGTGCTCCGCTCACTGCAACAGTTTCATTTGGTGCAAAGCCTGAACCACTAAAGGTAATAGCATCACCCGGGAATGAGTACCAGGTAGATGGTGTCACGCTCGGGTAGAAGGAACCAACGGCCATCGTGTAGCTTGCGGTTGCGCTGCTTAGTGTGCCGGTCGCTTTTACAAGCGCGCCAGTATTTGGAGTTGCAGGAGCCTGAGCTTCAAGAGTCCATGCGCCCATACTGTTTGCAGTTACGCTAGATGTGGCGCTGCCGACCCACACATTAACTGCTTCGCCGCCTGCAAAACCTGAACCGTTTAAGGTGAACATGCCGCCCGGTGCTGAATAGTACGTAGAAGGATTAAGAGAAGGGTAGAGCCCCGCAAGTGTTATAGGTGCTGTTGCCACTGCACCGCTTTGTACACCTACAAGGCGATAGTTTGCGATTGAACCGAATGGAAGTGTTACCGAACCAGTAGTGAGCATGTTGCCTGCACTGTCTGCAGTGCCAGTAGTAAGCACTGTTGTAGAGGCGCCAAGAAATACGTTCACCGTTTCGCCTGCGCCGAACCCGCCTGCGCCGAAGGTGACCGGCGTGCCAGGTGCTGCGTACCAGGTTGAAGGGAGTGCATATGGGTAGAGGTCTGCGACTGAAATTGCGAACGAGAAAGATGCGCCCGAGACGCCAGTGAGCGTGTAGGTAATTGTTGAGTTACGTGCAGAGAATGGAACTACTACCGAACCCATGCCAGAGAATGAACCGGAAGAGTTAGCCTGGAAGCTACCGAGGTTTGTGTTGCTGCCGTCGCGCACCGTAATGGTGTCGTTAGGCGGGAAGCTTGAGCCAGAGAAGGTAATGGTTGAACCTGGCGGAACATACCAGCCGCTTGGGGATGCGAGGGGAAAGAAGCCGTTTATCCATATGCTCGTAAACGCGACAGAGCCAGTGCTCTGGCCTACGGCAACAATGTAATAGAGTCCTGCGGGAACGTTAGGAACAGTGAGTGCTGTGCCAGAAAAACTTCCAGCAGCGCTAGAGGTTACTGTTGCGGTTGAAAGGCCAAACGAGAGATTAACCTGCTCACTCGCACCGAAACCCGTTCCGCTCATGGAAAGCGTAGAGCCTGGAGTCGAGCCGGTAGAAGTGTAGGACACAGAAGGTGTTGCAGCGAACACGGCTGTGGCAGAGGTCGCGGCAAGCAACATGCCAACCGCTACGGCCGGCCAGAGACCAGATTTACGAATATTCATATAAATAGGTGCGAAGATGCAGGTTTAGGACTAAGTACTAGTTGTATACCTGTCACCTAAAGTACTCGTGAAGTATATCTTCACGAGTTTTACAGATGTTGTATCTCTTTTTTGTATGTAGTGCGCCTACCTGGGCTCGAACCAGGGACAATCTCCTTAAGAGGGAGCCGCTCTACCAACTGAGCTATAGGCGCAAACGAACTAACACAGCACACAGTACAATATTCTCAGACAATCTTCAAACGTTTTTAGAATATTTTTCCCGGCCTTACTCGCCACAAAATAGGCGGATAGGCCGCGAGCGTAGGACCGAAGTGCGATTTAAATTCCGAAAAGCCTTTCCAGTCTCGTGGATCGCCCCACTGCCTAAAATGCGTGAAGTTTAAAATTTTAGTACCTCGCTTTTGAGATTCTTTAAACCAATGATCCATAAGACCGGTTGATGCGTATGTTGCTCGTGCCTGATGAAGTATAAAAGGACATTCACGTATCGAACTTTCGTGCGTAGGAGAATATGCGCCTGCTGTGCCAGCAATGATCGAACCGCTTTTTATGTCGCGTACTCCCCAAAGGACAAAATTCTGTGCAATGTCTGGCAGCGCGAATTTGCGCTCTAGTACGCGCCCAAGTTCGGGGCTTATTTTCTTCGCTACGGTGCTTTTGTTGTAGGCGCCTAGAAATTCTTCTAAAGAAATCTCTTCAATTCTATACCGCCCATCTTCTACAGACTCTTGCCATAAGCGTAGGTCGCGGCGAGCATTCTTTTTCCAGCGTTTTACATAGTCTTCGTTATGGTCTAGTTCAAAAAAACCATCGACTCGCCATGGGCGCCTAGAAATGACACGCCAACCTTTTGGAATATCGTGTCGCCGCAGTCGCTTCCACGCAATGATGCGCGGGTATGCAAGACGTCCTTGTGCAGAAAGAGAAAGATCTGGTTCTGCATCTCCTACGTATTCTTCAAAATAAAATGGCCATACACCCCAACGAATACCCGGTACGTCTGTGCCGACTTTTTCGCGGGAGCATATGCTTTTTGGCATAGCGATAGCGCCGTATTCAGGCCAAGCCTCGGGTGGTGCAAAGTTAGAGGGAAGAGTTTCAGCAATGGGGGCGTACGGTGAATGCATGGGTATATTGTGTAATGTGTATGGACAAAAACTTCGTTCGCCCGATTTTGAACTATACATTCGTTCTTGCGGGACCAGTAACAAAAACCTACAAAAGGGATATACATGTGTCCGAGGTGAGACTTGAACTCACACGAGGGTTTTAAGACCTCCCAGCGTTTTAAGCGCTGTGCGTCTGCCATTCCGCCACTCGGACATTCCGCTTTATATTCTTACCACGATGTGTAGGTTGTAGGCTATGACAATTATATTGGTCTACCAACCTGTCCCGTAGTGAACGTTGACGTTCTACTACTAGGATTCCATCACCCCGGCATCATTCTGGAGGCCATGGCGGGATTCGCACCCGCGTATAACGGTTTTGCAGACCGTTGCGTATCTCCTTCGCCACATGGCCATCGAGCTACCTAACTCTAGCCTCAGTTGGATATTTCGTCGAGACGTTGCCTGTTCTTCTCGCCGCGGTCGATCATGAACTCGATGTGTGGAATGCGCATCCCGCGATGGCGTTTGGAGAAAAAGTGCGCAAACTCGGTGCGGTTGCGGTTAGCGAACTGCAGCGCGCCTGCCTCTGCTGTTTCTGGGTAGACCGTAATAAGGATAGAACCGGTCTTGCCGTCTTCGTCCATGCGCGCTCCCGTGACCGTTATAAGCGACTGGCGGTTAGACTCTCGCGCTAAAAACTCTGCCGCGGCAACGCGTATTATTTCTTCCATTCTTTCTCCGCGGGAATGCATACCTTTATTTATATACGGCCGTAAATGCTTCTATGCGGTCGCCTGCAGCAGGCTCTGCATCTGCCTTGAGCATCGCGCCGAACTCGCCGCCCGCAAGCTTCTTGGTAGGAGACTTGCCGGACTGTAGGGACACAATCTTTCCACGACCGATCTCTATATCGCGGCGCATAATGCGAACATCTTGGTCCACCGCGAGAAAGCCTTCTTCAAGCCGTCCGCCAATAACAATGCGATTCTTCTGGTTGCTGAAGAATTTAAGTATCTTTGCGGCACCAATGATCTCTTCTTCAAGTTTGCGAGGGCGGCGCTTCTCTAGTTGTGGCGCAAGCCACTCTGCGAGCTTATAGATGATGTCGAATGTTTCTATTTCGACTTCCATGCGTTCCGCAAGCTCACGCGCTTCACGTTCTACTTTTACATTGAAGCCAACAATAATGCCTGGCATTTTGCCGCTGCCCGCGATTTTTACATCCGATTCTGAAATAGGCCCGACACTGCGCGAAACCACCCGCACCTCAAGACGATCGTCTTTGGGAAGTTTTTCCAGTTCATGGACCACGGCTTCGCCTGTGCCGGCAACGTCCGTTTTGATGATAAGTGGGAGCACAACGTGTACGCGCTCTTCTTCGCCTTCTTCTAGTGGCGCTGCAGTCGCAGTAGGTGCGGCATTCTTTTTCTTCAATTCGATAGCTGCTGCAGAGGCGAGGCTTTCAGCTTCATTTTTACTACCGACAACCTTCCATGTTTCGCCGACTGTCGGCAGGGAAGAGAACCCCACAATACGCACAGGCATGCTCGGGGTTGCCTCTTTTACGGCTTTGCCTAAAAAGTTTTCCATGATGCGCACCGGTGCGAAGGCGTCACCTGCAACAACGAACTGGCCACTCATAACGGAGCCGTTTTGTACCATAAGGGTTGCGGTGCTGCCGCGCTTGTTGTCGATATGAGCCTCGATGATGAGTCCGGTGCCTGGAAGAGAGGGGTCGGCAGTAAGTTCTTCAAGTTCTGCGGCAAGCAAAATTAAATCAAGAAGTTCAGGAATGCCTTCGCCGGATTTTCCAGAAATAGGTACCCATGGTACGTCGCCGCCAAGGCCTTCGAGGAATACCTGGTGTTCGAGCATCGACATTTTTGCTTTTTCTATATTCGCGCCTTCTTTATCAATTTTCGTAAATGCGACGATGTAGGGAATAGCGGCCTCAGTGATAAGTTTGAGCGCTTCGACGGTCTGAGGTTTAGCGCCTTCTTCTGCAGAGACTATCAAAATTGCAACATCAGCAACTTCTAGTCCGCGCGAGCGCATCGCTTTAAACGCTTCGTGACCGGGAGTGTCGAGGAAGGTAATACGATGCGCGCCGGTAGCATTTTCATGGACAGCTTCGTACGCGGAAAGATGCTGGGTAATGCCACCCGCTTCGCCTGATACGACGTTGCTTTTGCGGATATAGTCCAAAAGCGTCGACTTGCCATGGTCGATGTGTCCTACTACGGCTACCACCGGCGGGCGAGCCGCCGTTATGTGCTTTTTTTCTGGCATAGTGTTTACTTTTTCTTCGCGTGCTCGGCGATTTGAGCCTGTGCTTTTGCAAGAGCCTCGTGCTCTTCCTTGCTCAGTTCATAGGTCGATGTTCCTTTGAGGATAGGCTTTGCGTATACGCCTACCCGGTCACGCGCGTAGAGGGTCGAGAGTACCACGCCGTCTCCTTTTTCATCAAGGAAGGCAGCGCAGAAGCTTTGGTTGCCGCCGGTACCTTCTTGGAACGGGTTGAAGCGCACTAAGCCTACGCCGCGAATACTCTGCTGCATGCGAGCTTCAGCGATTTTAAGATATTTTTCCAGTTCAGTACGGAATTCCTTTATATCCTTCATGTCTCGCGAAAGAATGGTGATGGTCTCTTCAAAGCTTCCGTTTCGGCCAAGCGCAAGGCGTTTGAGGCGGCGGCGCAGGTTAATAAGCATTATCACGCATACCGCGGCGAGGAGAAATGCTCCAAGCGCCACGTAGGGTGCCGCAAGCGCCAGGCGCATAGCGAAGTCAGCCCCAAAGGGCGTAAGGGATGCAAACGACATGCAGTGCAGTATACTTCTCTATGTAATGTTTTGGAAGAAGCGCATCTATGCGGACGCAGCAGCAGCTACACCTCTTTCGCGTCCCGCACGCCGCGAACTGGAGCGCCTACTTACGCTCTATGGGAATCCTGGCGCACTCCACACAGAAGCACTAGAAGCTAAGAAGGAACTGGATCGCGCACGAAAAATAATCGCCGAATCTATCGGCGCGCACGAAGAAGAAATTTACTTCACGGCTAGCGGAACAGAAGGTAATAACTGGGCCATCCACGGAGTACTGCGTCCGCTCCTCGAACAGCATAAAGAACTCCATGCGCTTGTCTCGAGTGTTGAACATCAGTCCGCATTGGAACCGCTGCGCGCGCTGCGGCGCGAAGGACTTAGCGTGCAGGAACTTCCTGTAAATCCAGAAGGACTTATATTTCCAAACTCTGTTTCAAACGCCGTAACGCCGCGCACGGTCTTTGTGTCCGTCCAGCTGGTAAATAGCGAGATGGGCGCCATAGAACCGGTACGCGAGATTGCCAAGGAGATACGCCGCGTCCGCAGTGCGCGCAAAGAAGGCGATGCCATGCCTTTGTATTTCCATTGCGACGCGTCGCAGGCTCCACTGTGGGTGGATATAAAGGTAGAAAAGTTAGGCATTGATCTTCTGGTATTGGATGGCCAGAAGGTGCTTGGACCTAAAGGCGTAGGAGCACTCTATATAAAGAGAGGCACGCCTATCGAACCAATACTGTGGGGCGGCAAGCAGGAAAAGAACTTGCGCGGCGGAACAGAGAACGTTCCGCAGGCTGCATCATTTGCGCTTGCTATGGATGATGCACAAAAAGGCGTTGTGCGCCGTGCAAAAAAAGTTACTGCAATCCGCGACTACCTATTTTCGGAAATTAAAAAAGCAATTCCTGACGTCATGCTTCACGGCCCGGCGGGGGAGAGCCGCGTTGCGAACAACTTGAATATCTCTATACCTGGCTTGGATGGAGAAATGGCAGTTGTTGCGCTCGATAGCATGGGTGTCGCTATTTCTACGCGTTCTGCATGCAACACGGGAGATGAAAACCCGTCGCACGTCATACGAGCGCTCGGCGTTGATAAAGCGCTCGCGAAAACAGCCATCCGCATCACGTTTCTTCCCGACATTTCCTACCGCCAAGCTCGACGCATCGCAGCGGCACTTCTGGAAGCGGCGCAGCGCTATCGCAGGAGTTGAAAAACAGCCGTTAAAGTTGTATAGTTACTATACGCATGGATCTGGAAAAACTCACTAAACATCAGATCGTCCTCCTAACGCTTTTAGTGAGCTTTGTTACTTCCATTGCGACGGGCATTGTTACAGTTTCTTTGACGAGCAAAGAGCCCGGCGGCGTCACTCGCACCATAAACCAGATAGTCGAGCGAACGGTTGAGAAAGTAGTGCCTACCGAGCAGGGTGCAGCAGTTGCTGCCGCTCTTCCGGCACAAACAACCGTCACGGAACGCACTGTCGTAGTTAAGGATGACGACCTGGCGGCAGCCTCTATTGCTCAGGTGCAGAAGTCAGTTGTGCGTATTACCGAAAAAGGTAGCGACCTTCTTCTCACTCGCGGCGTTATAGTAAGTGCCTCTGGAGCAGCCATTGTTGACCGTACATCCATCATTAAGGCCGGCGGAAAAGAGTTCGAAGCCATTCTGTATTCAGGCGAGCGAGTACCTGCACTATTGCGCCTCAGCGCTGCCACAAGTTCTATCGCAGTTCTGGATATCATGGCGGGTACGACCACAGTGCTCTCGCCAGCAAAGGCGGCAGATATCAGTAAGTTAAAGCTCGGACAATCCGTCATACGAATCGGCGGAACCGGGAGCGACAGCGTTGGCACAGGAGTTCTCGCTCGACTGCCGCAAAAAGATTCTCACCCGAATCTCATCGAGGCAAGCGTATCCTCAGCAACACCCGGTTCGGTACTGATAACGCTCTTTGGAGAAATCATAGGTATCGTTACTGGAGAATCCGCAAACCAAGGCGCAGACACCTACACCACCACTGAAGTAATGTCTGCATTCGCCCCCGCAAAAACACCTTCAACTTCAAGTTCATAACCCCACAACACTATGCCTCCATTCAATCACTTCACTACTAAAGCAAAAGAAGCGGTACGCCGAGCCCACGAACTCGCGGTAGAGCGGGGACAAAACCAAGTGAGCCCGACACATCTTCTTGGCGCTCTTCTTCTTCAAGAAGAGAGTTTGGTAGCGTCTGTACTTGAAAAACTTGAAGTAGACGTCGTGCTTTTGACCGACACGGTGCTCGAAGCGCTTGAAGGCGGCCAGGCAACCTCCGTACTTTCTCCGTCCTATCAGCTTTACCTCACGCCAGAGCTTGTGCAAGCGCTTGAACGCTCTGCAAAAGTTGCAACAGAACTTCACGATGAATTCGTGTCTACCGAACATCTTTTTATATCCATCCTCGATGTTCCAGGCGTTGCCCGCGACACGCTCGCACGCTTCCGTGTGAATCGCGAGAATGTGACACGCGCTCTTATGGAGCTGCGCCAAAGCAAGCAGCAGGCGGCGCCCGAAGCTAAAAAATATTGCGCACTCCAAAAATACACTCGTTCTCTTACAAAAGCTGCGCTCGAAAATAAGCTCGACCCAGTTATCGGCCGCGACGAGGAAATACAGCGCGTCATACAGATTCTTTCGCGCCGCACAAAAAACAACCCTATACTTATCGGCGAAGCAGGCGTAGGAAAAACCGCTATAGCAGAAGGCCTCGCATCCCGCATTGCGATGGGGGATGTGCCGGACAGCCTTCGCGACAAAGACCTCGTATCTTTGGACCTGGGCTCACTTATTGCAGGCACGAAGTATCGCGGCGAATTTGAAGAGCGCCTTAAAGCAATCGTTAAAGAGATCGAACGCTCCGAAGGAAAGATTATTCTTTTCATCGACGAAATCCACACCATGATAGGTGCGGGTGCAGCCGAAGGCGCTATGGATGCAAGTAATATGCTCAAGCCCGCGCTCGCCCGCGGGGACCTCCACGTTATCGGCGCAACAACGCTACGCGAGTACCAGAAACACATCGAGCGTGATCCGGCCTTCCAGCGCCGCTTCCAGCCTGTCTATGTGCTTGAACCTTCGCTTGATGACGCGGTCGCTATTCTGCGCGGCCTTAAAGAAAAATACGAACTGTTCCACGGCGTGCATATTACGGACGATGCGCTTATTGCAGCGGCGGAGCTTTCTTCCCGTTACATCCCCGACCGCTTTTTACCTGACAAAGCCATAGACCTCATCGACGAGGCAGCTTCTTCTCTGCGCATTTCACTTGAAAACAAGCCACCTGTGCTTGAAGACGCACACCGCAAGATTATGCGTCTGGAAGTCGAAAAAGAAGCCCTGCGCAAAGAAGCTGCAGAACCGGAGACTCCCGCGCAGTCTGGCAAAAAAAGTGCCAAAGCGCGCACAAAAGTCATTGAGCGCGAAATTGCGGAACTGAAAGAGAAAACCAGCGAAGTAGAGTCGCGCTGGAAGAATGAAAAGCAGGTGCTCACCGACATAAAGAGCATCAAAAAAGAACTTGAATCCCTCCGCATGGAAGCGGACACAGCAGAAGCGTCTGTCGATCTTTCGCGTGCAGCGGAGATCCGCTATGGCGAAATTCCATCGCTTGAGCGCGAACTTGAACAAAAACAAAAGCGCCTAAAGAAGCTTCAAAGCACGCGCCGTATTCTTAAAGAAGAAATTACTGAAAGCGACATTGCTTCTATTGTTGCCAAATGGACTGGTATTCCGGTTTCGCGCATGCTCGAAGAAGAAGCAGAACGCCTCTCGCGCATTGAAGCAGAACTAGCGTCTCGTGTAGTCGGACAGCGCGAAGCCGTGCAGAAAGTTGCGGACTCTGTAAAGCGCTCCCGTGCAGGTATTGCAGACCCTAACCGCCCGATTGCATCCTTTATGTTCCTTGGGCCAACTGGTGTTGGTAAAACGGAACTCACCAAAGCACTCGCAAACTTTATGTTCGACGACGAGAAGGCGCTCATTCGTGTCGATATGTCGGAGTACATGGAAAAACACTCGGTCTCTAAAATCATCGGTGCACCACCTGGCTATGTGGGCCACGAAGAGGGAGGTGCACTCACTGAGTTGGTTCGCCACCGCCCATATGCCGTACTTCTCTTCGACGAAATTGAAAAAGCTCATCCGGAAGTCTTTAACATTCTCCTGCAGGTTTTGGACAACGGCTACCTGACGGATGCAAAGGGTCGCAAAGTAAACTTCCGCAACACCATCATAATTCTCACGTCTAACATTGGCGCGCAGTACATCGATAAGATGGAGCAGATTGGTTTCCAGGTTGCGGGTGGCACCGATGCAGCGAACTACACAGCAGCTAAGGAGCGCGTGGAACATTCACTTAAAGAATTTTTCCGCCCAGAATTCCTCAACCGCCTTGATGAAATAATTATCTTCAACATTCTCTCACCTGAAGCGATAAAAGAAATCGTCGGCATTCAGGTGCAAGAAGTTGTCCAGCGTCTTGCGCACAAAGATATTACGCTCAGCCTCTCGCCAGCGGTATACGATTACTTCGCTAAGGAAGGATATAACCCGCATTACGGAGCTCGTCCGTTGCGCCGCCTTATCCAGGACAAGATTCTTACCAAGGTTGCATCGCTCATGGTCAGTCGCGGCATTCTCTCTGGTGGAAGTATCGTAGTAGATATGCAGAAAGGAGAATTTGTCTTCGATGTTAAGAAAACAGGCAAAGGCAAAGCAATAAAATTCTCCTCGGCAATGCTTGAAGAGGAAAGGGTGGGGGTGAACTAATATCAAAAAGAAAAACCCGCACCTAGGTGCGGGTTTTTTGTTATTTTTGTTCGAGAACGATTTGCAGAGCCTCAAGAGAGGCTCGTTTCATGGAGATGTGAGGTTGAGATCCATTGGACCATCTTCCTAACGCGGGGACACTGACTTGAGCTTCGTCGGCCCATCTCTGTGCCTTATGAGGAATAATTTCCAATGCTTTACTAATTACTTTGGAGAAGATTAGGTCGGGCGTGAATTGATCACGAGACGTAAACTCATCTTTGTGTTTTGACTTAAGTAACAGAAGAAGTTGCTCGGGAGTCCGACATTCTTCCAATTGCATCGAATTTCTCCTTAGAAGTACGGCCAGATGCGATTCTATCACAGTGGAATTATTATGCTTTTTGCGATATGTTAGGTGAGTTCGTTCGCGTCGGTGGCGGAGTGGTCAATCGCACTTGGCTGTAAACCAAGCGCCCTTGCGGCTACGTAGGTTCGAATCCTACCCGGCGCACTAATTCACTTCTCTATATAGAGACCCTTAAAAGGTGGGGTATGATTAATGCATGAACAAACGTTCGGCAGCTCTTTTGTTTGTCGCTGCGCTCATGTTCTCCTCAATTCCTTTTATAGGAGTTGCACAAACGGCTGCTCCCAAACCACAGTGCTCGCTTAAAGCGAGCACCTATGCGCTGCAGAAAGGAAATACCGTAAACCTCACCTGGAGCAGCACTAATGCCGTTTCGGGCAGTATTACATCTATTGGTCCTGTTGCTCCTCAGGGCGTCCAAGGAGTCATACCGACGAAAACCACAACGTATACCGGGACTTTTACTGGACCAGGAGGTTCAGTTAAATGCGTAGTCACGGTTGCTGTGGTGATGCCCCCGGGTAGTACTGGCAGTGGAGCTGTGGGAGGAGTAGGAGCAGAAGGGGAATTAGTTGGGATGGATGGTCAAATGACACCAGGAACTGGTATTGTGCAGGTTGACTCTGTTCCGGCATCTACCGCGACGGATTCTCTGAACAGGCTGCCAAGCGGCGGCATAGTTCCTTGCAATGGCGTTTTGTGCCAAATGTGCGATTTGGTAAAGCTTTCGCAGAACATCATTAACTTCCTCATAGGACTCTCTATTCCGTTAGCTGCAGCACTTTTTGCCTGGGCCGGAGTTCTATTCTTTACCTCTAGTGCGGTTGATAAAATAGCAAAAGCTCGCAGCATCCTCACTAACGCGCTCATAGGTTTTCTTATCGCAATCTCCGCGTGGCTCGTAGTGCAAACGCTCATGAAAGCAATTCTGAGTGATGATTTTTACAAAGGCTGGAACAGAATAGAGTGTGTGGCGGATAGTCAGCGCCAGACAAAGGGCACAGTGGCGCAGTTGCTTGGTAGTGTTCTCCCAGGATTGAACACGGGTGCGCTTACCCCAGGGTCTCCGTTGGTTGCCTACAATCCAACCGGGTGTGCTGCTGGTACAACTAATTTCGGAGGCCAATGTTACGAAGATGTATCCGGGATTCCTGTGGGTCCAGCTGTCAACAACAATCAAGGGTATAACCCTTCACTAAATTCAGACGGGTGCTTTGCCGGCAGTACCAATATTGATGGCCAATGTATTGATAATGAATTAGGAGTATCCGTCGGTACGCCTAATCTCTCTAGAGTTCCCACGGCTTGTCCGAATGGGTACCAATACGAACAGCGATTCGACGAAGGAGAGGACCTTGGGCTTTGTTTTAATCCCGATACGGGTGATATAGCAGACCCAACGCTACGGCCTGCAGGCAATACCGGCGCAGGTACACAGCAGTGGGTAGCTCAGCTCCAAGCGGCATGCGCTAACTCAGGCGTGCAAGATTGTGCGCTTGCGCAGGCAATTATGGCCAATGAATCGAGTGGCAACCCCAGAGCTATTAGCCCTGCAGGAGCGATTGGACTTATGCAGGTTCTCCCTACGACCGCTTGCGGAATGGATTCCTCAATACCTGGCTGCGGCACTTGCACAGTGAATAACCCGAGAGGAGGAAGAAATGACAATCTCAATGGTAACTGTGCGGCGGTTGCCAACGCAATACTTGATCCGAGTCTGAACATGACTCTTGGAACACGATATATTACTCAGCTTGCACGTAATCCGAATATTAATGGTGATCCGGCCCTTATTGCCGCGGGGTACAATGGCGGACCGCTCGCTGCCGCTCCGGCAAATAGCTGCAATGGGCGAGTATATCAATGCGAGGTAAATATTGGCTATAGAGAAACAAGAATTTACGTGCCAAAAGTGTTAAATACATACAATCAACTACGTTAATTATGTGGAATAAATATCTCATCATTGCTTGTATTGCGCTGCTGGTTATTGCGGTTGGAACTATCTTGGTTGGCTTTTCGTTTTGGGGCTCGCCTCAAGGTACAAATATTCAAAATCTCGACTCCTCTAACGGCGCAGTCATAGATAACCAATCTTCTGTTTCTATAAACCGCGACGGCGGAGAAGTGCCACAAAAGCTGCCTGATATCGAGGCAGCGTACGCAAACCTTTTCCGTCAGATTCTTGCCACGGAACCTTCATTTACCCCAACTGATAGCACTTCTGCAGCTACCAAGGACATCTATGCCCTATACACCAGTCAGATAGCACAAGTAAAAAAAGAATACCCCAACACCTCTTCGTATGCTATAGAAATTGCACTCATTGACTTGACAGGCGATGGAACGAACGAGGCAATCGTATCGTTATCGCTACCTGGGTACTGTGGAACAGGAGGTTGTCCTTTAGATATTCTGCGAAAGAGTGGCACTAAGTGGAATATTGTTTCAAGTTTTCTATCTAACGGACCTGTGGGCATATCAAACTCACTCAATAATGGTTTTCTTGACCTGTATATCAGCGAACAGAGCGATACTGGCTATGTTGGCCAGGTTCTGCGGTATGGATGGAGCGGGGCCACCTATGAACCGAAGAAAATCATGGCCTATTGGAATGGTACGAAATTCGTATTGCGATAATACCTTTACTTCCATCTCTTCTTAGGGTATATTCTTCTGCGTTGCCTATATGTCACAAGACCGACTCATAAAGCTTGGCTGCACCAAGTGCAAGCGCATAAACTACTGGTCCAGCAAGAATAAAAAGCTTGTTGAGCGCAAGATTGAACTTAAGAAGTTCTGCAAGTGGTGCCGCGCCCAGACTGTGCACAAGGAAGCAAAGAAGTAGCTTTTTATTTTGATTCTCGTACACTAGAAACGACCGGCGTGCCGGTCGTTTTGCTCGCTAGGGCCTATAGTTTAATGGTAGAACGTCGGTCTCCAAAACCGTCGGTCGAGGTTCGATTCCTCGTGGGCCCGCATTAATAAAACACACCGCAATTTTGCGGTGTGTTTTATTAACTGAGTTTATGAGTAATTGTCACATGTCAGGGGGTCGGGGAGCGACTAGCTCCCCGTGGCGGAATAAACAAACCGAGGGGTTTGTTAGAGCCGAAGGCTCAGGAGTGAGATTCCTCGCCCTAGTTTTTCAGAAAATCTTTCGCTAAACGCAAAGCCTCGGTTTTGCTTTCTATCCAGCGAATATTTGGATTGCGTTTAAACCAACGCATCTGGCGTTTGGCGTATTTCCGCTCGCCCCGGGAAATAGATTCTATAAGTTCTTCCTTGGTAATCTCTTTGCGTATATAGCGGTCGAGAAGATCGTATTCAAATCCAAGAGAAATAAAACGCTTGCGTGAAAGCGTTGTCTGTAGCTTCTTTGCTTCTTTTGCCATACCAAGTCTCAAACGGTCATGCACGCCTCTTGTTATAGCTTTTGTATGCACTTTTTCTGCTGGACTCCGGCCGAGCCACAGCACATCGTAGGTGGGGGAATGTGCTCGCGTGGGGACTTTACCAATGGCGCGTGCGATTTCAATAGCACGAATAAGACGCACTTTATTTTTTGAATCTACACGCAGTGCGCTTTTTCTATCATGCTTTTTAAGCATGGCTACGAGCTGTGCTGGAGTTTTCTTTGTTAGCTTTGCACGCATTTTTTTATCTGGCTTTACGTCTGGGAGTGAAAGGCCTGAAAGCAAAGCGTCCGCATAGAAACCAGCACCGCCTACCACCAAAGGAATACCGTCTCGTTTCTGTATGGCAGACATAGTATTTCCTGCGGCTCTAGCGAATGTCCCAGCAGTATACACACGCTTTGGGTCTGCGATTGCGACAAAGTGATGACGTACAGCGCGTAATTCTTTTTTGGAAGGGGCGCGGGAAATGATTTGCATGCCCTTATATATCTGACGGGAGTCTGCGGAAATTATTTCTCCATTGAGCTTTTGGGCAAGGTACATACCGAGAGAGGATTTACCAGATGCAGTGGGGCCGACGATTGCTATGACCTTTATCATGCGTTGATACTGTAGCGTATTGTTGGAAAAAGAAAACGCCGGATACGTGTTGTATCCGGCGTTGCGTATTAGGAGTTGGTATCGAGATACTGCGTAATCGTTTCGAACTGCGCATGCGTGATGCGACCTTTTTGGTTCAAACGGACAAGTATTTCTCGTAGCGTAGTAATCGAATGGAGGGTAACAGGGTCTTTAAGCGCTGCCAGATTCTTGGCGCCGCCCTGTTCTCTGTCGAGAAATACTATGCAATCAGTGCACAAGAATCCACTTGTGCGCAGAACTTCAATGGCTTCGATCTTACTGTCACTCCCCGTGATGAGGTCATCAGTGGCGAGTACTGTACAGCCGCGCGGCAAGTCTTCGAAGCGCGTTATCTTACCGATTTTGCGCTTCTGCCCGTCTCGCTCGTCTATTTTTTCCATTCTAAGCACAGGCACATGCCGGCGCTCAGAGTAGTAAATAACAGACTGTAACGCTTCTGCGAAAGGCTCTCCGGCACGCGGAATTCCGAGGATGCCGTCGTAGCGGACTTTCTTTTCGCGAAGATAGTCGTAAAAGAAGTGCGCAACCGCCTTTGTGTCTTCGTAATCCAAGGGCCCTGGTTTCAGGTTCGTTGGGGTACGAAGGTTCGTAAAGATAGGCGAGAGTGGTGCTTCGGGCCTACTGTCATGGATTTTCATCCTGAAGCCCTTTTCGGTATCGATTTTTACTGCACCAATTGCGTGTAGCCGTTCTGCGAAAGCAGAGATGCCCGCAGTACGATCTAAAACGTTCATGGCAGACTCCTGTTGGTAAAGAATGTTCTGTCCGCACCGTAGCACGCTCATTTTTAAAAAGAAAGCGCCCGCTCTTTGAGCGGGCGCGACACTACTTAAACGCTTGATCCAATTCTGCACGAATGATACCTGCTGCTTTTTGTGGCGTTCCGATAAACGCTGGCGGACTCAGTATAGGTCTGCCAATGACTATGTAATCTGCTCCAGCGCGTGCAGCGTCAGCCGGAGTTGTTACACGTTTTTGGTCGTTTGCGCTTGCCCACTCGGGGCGTATGCCAGGAACGACCGTCGTAATGCCTGCAGCAAGATTGTGATTCTCTAGCATTACGAGCTCTTTTGGCGAGCACACGATGCCTCTAATGCCGCATTTCTGCGCCAGATCAGCGAAATGGAGAACGCTGTCTTCGGCAACGCTGCTATAGCGTTCGATACATTCAACATCATCCAGATCCGTAAGAACCGTTACGGCGAGAGGAAGAATATTGTTGTGTTCGCCGATAGCCACGATTTTACGCAGCGCGCTTTCACTTGCTTGAGCGTGGATAGTGAACATACTCGAACCCTGGGCAGCAATATTGTCAGCAGCTTTTGCCATGGTGTTTCCGATGTCGTGGAATTTTCCATCCCACATCACCGGTTTGTTGAGCACTTCAATGGCAAACTCACGCACGCGTCTGGCGATAGTCTTGCCAGTTTCTTCGTCTTCAGCAGTCATGGCCTCGAGCCCGACCTTAATAAAGTCGATGTGCGATGACACTTCGGTAAGCGTCATCTGGTCGCCGTCATCGAATGTACTTTTGTCGTACGCAAGGACGATACCCGTTCTGCGGCTCACGATACGCCTCCTATAAGAATGGCGGGGTACTACACTGGTGCGGACAATACTACGCGAAATGCCAAATGTAAATGAATGTGCCGAGGGAGAGAATCGGCCAAGAACATTTTTAATATCTAAAGTACAGAATCGGTCACACATAAGCTGCTCGTCGTCACTCGCAGCTTTGCGCGACCCCGGCTCGACATCCGCCGCTACTGCGGCGAATATGCCTGCGCCTTTCGATTCTCTCACGCAGGCAATGCAGATTGCCTGCTCTCCGGCAGCTCAAAACTAAAAACAGCGACCAAAAAGGCCACTGTTTTTAGTTGGTGCCGGAGGAGAGAATCGAACTCTCATGATCTTGCGATCGAGGGGTTTTGAATCCCTTGCGTCTACCAATTCCGCCACCCCGGCATGGAGTTGCTGTGTTAGTATATTCGCATGTCGCAGTTTTACAATAACGCTATTTTCTGGGTCGAGGTGGATAAGATACGCCCCAACCCCTTTCAACCACGCAAAGAATTCGACGAAGCAAAGCTCAATGACCTCGCAAAATCCATCCGTCAGTATGGTGTCTTGCAGCCTTTAGTAGTTTCGCGCAAAGAGGTTGAAAAAAATGACGGCGGCTTGGCGGCGGAGTATGAACTCATTGCAGGAGAACGTCGTTTACGCGCTTCTAAAATCGCAGGGCTGCGTGAGATCCCTGTACTCATCCGCGCAGAGTACGATGATGACAAAACAAAGCTAGAGCTCGCCATTATTGAAAACCTTCAGCGTGAAGATCTTAACCCGATTGATCGTGCTAAGGCATTTGACCGTCTCGTTAAAGAGTTCAACTTCAAGCACGTGGAAGTTGCTGAAAAGGTAGGGAAGAGCCGAGAATATGTTTCAAACACGCTTCGTCTCCTTAACCTGCCTCAAGACATG
>JAGVKC010000071.1 GCA_020050775.1 Minisyncoccota bacterium | reverse complement strand
CGTCTAAAACAGCAGTGGAATTCTTTTTGGATATGCTGCGCATCGGTACCAAAGATGAGCGTGCATATAAAAAAATAGCGGAAACCCAGGTACTCCCGCTTATTGCGTCTATCGGGAGCTCAATCGACCGAGAACATTTCATCACAATCGTTTCGCAGCGCCTTGAAGTACCCGAAGCAGCGGTACGTGCCGAAGTTGCTAAACGTCCCGTCGCAACAGCAGAAGACACTTCACTGGATGTTCATAAAGGAGATGCAGAATTGAGCCTAACTCCTCTAGAACGCGTTGCGGGCATGCTGCTTTCGCACGCACAAGGCAATACCTGGCTAGAAGGAAAAGTAGAGGCAGTCCTAACGCAAGAGCGCGTCACGCAGATAAAAGAAAAGCTAGAGCCGCACATGGAAAGACTTCGATTTGAGCTTGAAGCTCAAGGAGAAGACATGGAGGCGGTTGCCCAGAATCTTCTTAATACACTAGAACAGGCGGTGTTAGGCGAGCGTATAAGTGCACTGCAGAAAAGCATCATGTCCGCGCGCAGTAGCGGGGAATCCACACACGATATGACGAAGGAACTCCAGGGATTAAAATTAAGAGAAGAGGCATTGAGAAAATAGTGTTTTTTTGGTATAGTATTCACCACTAAATGGCTAAGTCTAAAAAGAAAGCTCGCGCAGTTAAAAGCCGCTCCAAAGGAGCGGCTAAGCGCACCATAGCTAAAGTAAAGAAGCTTCGCGCAAAGGCGGCTACTCGCCGTGCAAAACTTGCGCCTAAAAAGAAGGCAAAAAAGGTAGTGCCTGCCGCCAAGCTCTCACCTAAGGCTACTAAAAAGCTGGATGATCTTAATAAGAAGGCAGATACTCTTATGGAGCGCGGCCGCCAGCGCGGCTTTGTTACGTACGATGAAATTCTTAAGGCATTCCCAAACATCGAAACAGACGTCATGTTCCTGGAAGAGCTCTACGAGCGTTTCTCTACCGCGCACATCGACGTGCTTGAAGGCGGTGGCATGCTTGAGATTACCGAAGAGCCTGTAGAGAAAGGTTACAGCCGCTCTGACAGCCAGTACGACTCTATTCAGATGTATCTGCGCGAAATAGGTAAGTATCCGCTCCTCACCGGGCAGGAAGAACGCGACCTTGCAAAGCGCATCTTGCATGAAGACAGCGAAGCTCGTAACCTGCTTGCGCGTGCTAACCTGCGCCTTGTGGTTTCCATCGCAAAAAAATACGTCGGCCGCAGCCCTGACCTTACGCTCCTTGACCTTATTCAGGAAGGTAACCTCGGCCTCTTTAAAGCGGTAGACAAATTCGACCATACTAAAGGATTCAAATTCTCCACGTATGCCACCTGGTGGATCCGCCAGGCGATTACCCGCGCTCTTGCAGACCAGAGCCGCACCATCCGCATTCCGGTGCATATGGTGGAAACTATAGCCAAATACAAGCAAGTCTCGCGCCGCCTCTCGCAGGACCTTGGCCGCGACCCGCTGGCAGAAGAGATTGCTCTTGAAATGGGTGTTGATGTAGAAAAGGTCTATCAGATTGAAAAGATTGACCAGGATACAGTGTCTCTAGAAAGCCCCGTTGGTTCGGATGATGATGACGGAAAGTCAGTGCTTGGAGACTTTATCAAAGACGACAAAATTCTCTCGCCGGATCAGGAAGTAGCACGCCGTATCCTTGCGGACCAGCTTCGCGAAATCCTTGATGAACTTTCGCCTAAAGAGCGTGAAATTCTAAAGCTCCGCCATGGCCTTGAGGACGGCATTTACCATACGCTTGAAGAAGTAGGGAAGAAGTTCGGCGTGACGCGCGAACGCATCCGCCAAATTGAAGCAAAGGCTTTGGAGCGCATCCGCACGCACGAGAAAGCAAAAAGACTTAGGAGTTACTAAGTCTTTGCAGTCCCGTCACACGCTGTGCGTATGTTGGGAGCCAAGCGCCTGCGAAGCTATTAAATAAAAAAATAAAAGGCAGTCGGTGTACCGACTGCCTTTTGTATTACGCTGTGCGCCGCATGCTCACGCGCGGATAGATGTACTTTCGTATCTGTCCGACCGAACAGAGCTTTGTGGCGGAGAAATAGAACGGAGAGGACCTACGCCGTCTGAAGAGCGTTTGCATGCGCGATACGAAATTGTAGCGCGCGATGTCTTGATAGTCCTCAGTTATTTTCGTGCCCTTGTTACCGTCCTTTTTTATTTTCTTGAGGAACGCAAGCTCATTTTTACTCCAGTCCCAGTAGCGCTGATTGAGAAGATTTTCCCAATCCGCTTCAGTCAATACACTGGTCGACATCCGCTTTCGTATGCGGATGGTAATCTCGATCTGGTCTTCTGCGAAGACCAGTCCGCCAATGCGTTTGAGCCATCGGTATACTGACTTAACAAGCTTTTGCTCTTTTTCTCGCAGAGCAGCTTCAGTTTGTTTAGAGTCCATGAACCACCGTCAGTTTAAGAGTTCGGGGTGCGTGCTCAGTAAGAGCACGCCAGTGAATGTAAACGCTATGACGCTGAGGATAGCGAGCGGAACGAATAATGCTACGCCCGCGATGCAGATAATATCGATGAATCTTTCCATAGGGTAGATTCTCCTTCTGGAGACACTCTACAATATTTTAAAGAAACGTCAAACTGTTATACTTTTCCTATATGGCAGCGAAAAAGTACCCGATACAGTACTGGAGCCACTCTTCGCTTATGGCGTATCTGCGCAACCCGCTCGCGTGGTACAAGCGCTACGTTGAGCAGATTTACGACACACCATCGGGCCCAAGTTCGATTGTGGGCAGGGCCGCACACAAGGCGCTTGAGCACTATTACAGCGGCATAGGCAAAGAGGGTTCAATAGAACTTGGTCTTGAGTACATGCGCAGTGTTTCTGATTTCGAGATTAATTTCGGTCGTGCCACTAGCAGAATTGCAAAAAAGAAGAAGCGTGAAGCAATGGAACGCGAATACGTACAAGCAGCGAGTTTTTTTCTTGAGCGGCCGCCGAAGTACAAAGTGATCGCGGTAGAAGCAAAAGCCACCGTTAAAGTTGAAGGGTTGCCGCTGCCTATCAAAGCAGTGTCTGATTTAGTGGTGCGCTCTGGCGTGGACCCGCGAGGGCTCGATGTTATCGACTATAAATTCGTGGACCATTGGAGTCCGCGTAAAGCTGACAAAGCACTGTTTGTCATCCAGGCGATATTTAACTACTACACCGTCAAGAAAACATTCGGAAAGCCAGTCAGACGTTTTATCGTTATGGAGTGTAAGAAATCTCGCAATAAAGACGGTGGCCCGCAGGTGCGCCGCTACGTTATCGACTTCCGCACGTTCCGAAAGGAATTTATTCTATTCAACCGTCTTGTGCGCGATGCGAGCGAACATCTGCGCCACACAAAAATATTCCTCCCTAACCCTTCGGACATGTTCGAGGGAGAGGACTCGCTCTCGCTATACCATATGCATCTTCCGGTGGAAGATTACGACGCACACTTCCGTCCTGAAGAATAGAAATCTTTTTATTAAAAACCCCGGCTTGTGCCGGGTTTTTTGTTTACTGAGTGTTGGCCGGGAGCTGTCCCAGCACCGCGTCGATGGCTGCGCGCATCGAGTCATACGGCTGCGCGCCTTTAAGCACCACTGACTGGTCGCCAACCATCAGAAGGGTGTACGGCGTACCTTGTGCGCCAATCGAAATTGCTTCATTGTAGCTGTCGCTTATCTTCTTGGCATAGGTGCCAGCGCTCATGCAGGAATTGAAAGTATCCACATTGAGACCGACATCTTTTGCGATGACAGGAAGCTGTGCAAGATCCAGCCCATTGTTCGATGGTGTTATTTTAAACACGCGGTCAATGTAGCGGAAGAATGCAGCATCTCCGCCCTGCGCTGCAGCACATTCTGCAGCTTCTGCTTCTTTCGGAGCCTTGGAGTGGATGGATGCGAGAGGGAAGGGGCGCACTACCCACGCGACGTTGCTATTCTCACTGTAGAAGTCCATGACCTGGTACATGGTGTTGTGTAGTTCTTTGCAGTATGGGCATTCAAGGTCGATGTACTCGACTATTTTTACTGCAGCGTTCGGGTTGCCCATTATGTGGTCAACGCCTGGGGTATAGGCGCGGACATTTTCTTGCTGACTTGTTTCGTTTGTAGAAGGAGCACTTTTACCAGCAAAGAAAATACCGCCTGCGATAAGTGCACCAGCAACGACGATAGTAACGGGAATGACGTATTGGCTATTCATATGGCTATATGGTTATTGAAATATTTTAGCATGAGAAACCGGGGATTTTTAGAGGGCGTGTAGGGTACTTGACAAAACTCGTATAAGGGTGTATACTATATAGGAACGTACATTTTCACTCTAGCGCTACGGGGGCATCCATGCGCATCATCGAACTCTTTACCCTTCTGGCAATCGGCTTTGCTTTGGCTCTGATCGGTGTCGATCAGGCTTTCGCTGCGGATCAGAAATACTACGCAGACTGTGCCGAGAAGAACGGCGCGCGTCATTGGGCACCTTTTGTCGCACATCCAAGCCTTGAGGTCGCTCGTTATAAAGATCTATGGGTGAACGGTCGCTACAAGACAGTAAAGAGAGGCATTGTCCGGACGACCCACGAACTTTGGCAGGACGCCGAAAAACGCGGCGCTTGTGTCATCGCGACGAGTGGTCCTTACGGAATCACTATGAATGCCGATGATAACCAGGGAAAGATTTACTGGGTGGAGCGTCGCTTCTGACACTGTTTTGATTGCGAACTGACTGACCTCCGTTCGCTCTCTCAAGGGCGGCTTGTGACAACAAGCCGCCCTTTAACTTTTCTACTTTTTATTTAGAACGGCAGAGTGTGGGTAAGGCCTCCAGAATCTGGACTCTTCTTTTCCCAACCCGAAGTATCTAACTTTATTTCACGGATGCCATCATAATCGCGGTATTTGAGACTGTTGTGCTTGCGCGCATATTCGTAGACTTCTTTCGTGATACGTACATCGTCCAGGCAGTAACTTTTTACTTTCTCTTTGAGCCCGAGTTGCCACCATTTAACCGCATCGAGCCCGTTACCGCTTTTCTTTTTGCCTAGTGTTGCTTCGGCAATGTTGTCGAGCTTCAGTCTTCGGCCAAAGACATTTTTTACTTCCTTTAGGATGTCGAGGCTCGGGATTTTTGTAAGGTCGCCCGCATAGTATTTATTTAAAATGGGAATATCGAAATGGTCAGAGTTAAAACCTACAAGTAGATCCGCGTGTTCAAACGTTGGCCACATGTCTTTGAATTCATGCTGTTCGTAGCAGTGAAATTCGTCTGTTTCGCTGTCGTGTACGCCAACGACGGTTACGCCAAGGGCGCTGAGGTCATTCATGGGCCCAAACACCCCTTCGGTTTCGATGTCGAACGTAACGCGACGCATACGCTTATTGGAGAAAAAAATTAGGTAGCTCAGCACGAGAACGTTTTTCCTCAGTACCAGTCTCAAGATTGCGTATGACAAACTCACCGCTAGAGAGCTCATCTTCACCAACTACTATTGCGTAGGGAATTTTGTGTTTGGTGGCAGCCTTTAGCTGGTCGCCAATTTTTTTCTCACCGAAGTCTATGGCTACGTTTACACCTTTACGGCGCATCTCTCCAGCAAGAGTTTGGACCTTTACCGCAAGCTCTGGAGCAGTTGTGGCGAGATAGACGTGTGTGGTCGGCACATAGGTAGGCATAAGGCCGCGTACTTCAAGAAAGTCTCGGATAGTAACGTCGCCCATAGCCATGCCAACAGCAGGCAGAGATTCGTCTTCAAAGAGAGCCGTAAGGTTATCAAAACGGCCGCCACCGAAGAGGGAGCGGTTATTTTTAGGGTGAGTGTCGAACACCTCGAACACCATGCCGGTGTAGTAGGTAAAACCGCGGATAATGTCTGGCGCATATTCTATATTTTCGATTCCTGCTTCTTTGAAATCTTTAATCATCTCCGCTAGTTCGGCAGGAACTTCCTCAGAGGAAAGTTTTTCTTTAGGAATACCAATAGCTTCAAGATCGCGGTCAAAGTCTTCCTCGCTCATTTTTGCGCGACGATCCATGAGGCTTAGAAGCGTTGCGCGCGCGTCTTCTGCAAGCCCGTGTTCGCTACAGATGTTTTCTAGAAGCGTGCGGCTACTAACTTTAATGACGAAATCTTTTTCTTCTGCACCAAGCGCGCGCATAAGCCCATACGCAACGCCGATGATTTCTGCATCTGCTGCGCCGGAGCGTGAACCAAACAGGTCAACATTCAATTGGTAGTGCTCGCGCAGGCGGCCGCGTTGCGGACGTTCGTAGCGAAATACGTTTGGAATGGAAAAGAGGCGCAGTGGAAATCCAAGTTCGCGACGCTTCGCAGCCACCATGCGTGCTACGGTAGGCGTCATTTCAGGGCGAAGCATTACTTCGCGGCCACCGCGGTCCGTGAAGAGGTAACTTTGCTCGTTTACTATTTCGTCGCTGGTCTTTGAGCGGTAGAGTTCTGCAGGCTCAAGAATGGATGCGTGATATTCCACATAGCCCGCCTTTGCCAAAAAGGTGCGGAATGTGGTGAAGAGATAATTCAGGAATGCCTGGTCCTCAGGGTAGAAGTCGCGGACTCCTTTGTACGGTTCGACTGAAAGACGGTCTTTTTTGGACATATGTGTGTTACTTGGGTATTGTAACAGAAATGAGTGATGGACTGCATATGATTGACTCTCTAAAAAACAAGCGCAATTCCGCAGGCCAGGTGCTGAATCTATACAAAAAACTGGGCGAAACGCCCCGAGAGCGCCTGGAGCGCCTGCGCACGGAAAAGCCCCATTACGAGCACGAAGTGCTCTCTTACGCCGGAAGGCTCGACCCTATGGCCGAAGGGGTCATGCTGTGCCTTGTGGGCTCTGCTAACGCCCGTAGAGAGGCGTACCTAGAGCTTTCTAAGGAATATGTGCTGGACATTCTTTTTGGCTTCGAGACGGACACCTACGACATTTTGGGGCGCATCATGGAAACAGGCGACGCATCGGCCATTACGCGCGAGAAGGTGACCAAAGGGCTCAATGAATTTCGCGGACACATCGAGCAGCAATACCCACCGTATTCTTCAAAAACTGTAGAAGGAAAATCCTTGTTTGAGTGGGCACGCAGCGGTGCCATCGCATCTTTGGTACTTCCCACACGCAGAGTCACCATCCACCATATCGATGTAGAAAACATGTACAAGATACGCGAGGCGGATTTGCTTGCGTACATTGAGAGTAGCGTGGAGAAAGTGCATGGAGACTTCAGACAAGAAGAAGTGCTGCGCACCTGGGCGCGTCACCTAAAAAAGGGCGGGGAGCGTGAATTCCCGTGTGCTACCGTGCGCATTGAATGCACCAGCGGGACTTACGCACGCTCTATTGCGCACGGCCTTGGCAAAGAGCTTGGTGTACCCGCGCTTTCGCTGCATATTCTGCGCAACAAGGTGGGCGAATACGACATGTCCAAGTCCTTGCGCTAAGGAGCGTATTTCTCTAGGATGACTTTGGAAAGGAGGCGTACATGGCGCCACCAAAACACGAGACAATCGTCAGCCTAATAGCGACCTTTGCGGCCGCTGTTGGTGTGGGAATCTTCGTGGTGTTCATCCTTGTGTGGTTGCCCAGTGCAGTGGTGCGACACGATCATCACGAGGATGAAAAAATAATTGAAGAACCTCTGAAAAGGTTTTATGAGAAAAAGTGATCCCCAGCGCACGCGCTGGGGATTTTTCTTGCATCTGTGCGGTTTTGAGGGTATGGTCAAAAAAGACATAGTTCACTATCTGGGGGATTCCAATGACTCGTTCACTCGTACTTTCTGACAGAACTCCACTCGGGGACTACGGCAGAATCAAGTTCTCCAAGACCAAGTGGGGTGCTAAAGCTGAACTTCCTGTTCACTTCTTGTATCGGCTAGACCTCTGTAAGCTCATTAAAAAAGCTGCGCCTTCGACACCGGAGAGCGAGGATTTGCAGGTGTTCTCTCGTAAGTACCCGCATCAGTTGCAGAAGCCCAGGCTCGCAACAGTGACACTCTTGTCCTTCAATACGTTCCTTATGGACAAGCAGGCTGCACGGTTGCACGGACACAAGGGGATTCGTACGCTTTTGCCGCACGAATTCTTCTGCCTTGTGGACCAGTATCCAAAGCTCGACGAACATCTGAGCTTTGACCTGGAACTCGTCTCTCTGCACGTTGTCCATTCGCAAGAGGGCATATTCAACAAAGGGCCTCTGTGCTGCCGCGCACGCTGGACTAATGGTGCGCGCACGGCAAGCTTCGTTCACCGTAATTACGGATGGATGGCAGGCAGGTGGTTCGCGTTCGAGGTCATGCAATAAAACACCGCCGCCCATCTACTGGGCGGCGGTTTTCTTTCAGTGACTTGATATATCAAGTCACTGAGTGTTTGGATTGATATATCAATCCAAGCGGCATAGGTATTTTTACTGCGATTTCAGAATTGGAATTCTTTGGATTGATTATTTTGAGCTAAATGCTAGGAGCGAAGCAGAAAAAGACACAATGCATTTTGATTGGTTATTTCAGATGCAGTGCAAGGAGACTAGGGAAAGACGGTGGAGTTTGTATTTTCAATGCAATGCAATGCGAGGCGGAAGCGAGCACCGGAGCAAGTCGTACAAATGTACGGCGAGTGACGAGTGGAGCTTCCAACAAAGCAGTGCGTGAAAATTACCAATCTAATTCGCCGGTCTTGTATTCGGTGACGCGTGTCTCGAAAAAGTTCTTCTCTTTCGGCATGTCGATGATTTCCGACATCCATGGGAATGGATTTTCTTTGTGGTACTGGCGGTTTAGGCCAATGCGCTCAAGACGGCGGTCTGCAATGTGTTCTACATACTGCTTTACGGTTGTAGGGGTGAGGCCGACGATGCCGCGCGGTAGTGCGTCATCCACATATTTTTTCTCGAGTTCTACACCGCGTTTGATGTTCTCCATCAGCTGATTCTTAAACTCATCCGTCCAGATCTGTGGGTTCTCTGCAACGATAGTGTTGATGAGGTCTGCACCGAAGGCCAAATGTACCGACTCGTCGCGCAAAATAAACTGGAACTGCTCGCCAACGCCTACCATGCGGTTCTTGCGAAGCATCGAGAGCATCATGACGAATCCTGCGTAAAAGAAGATGCCTTCCATGATGACGTAGAAGCCCACGAGGTCGTGCACGAACTTCTGCATATTTTCTGTACCTTCGGTATTGAAGTTCGGGTCGAACACAGACTTGGTCATTTCCACCACGAATTCGTCCTTCTCTTTGATGGACGGAATAGTTTCGTACATCTTGTAGATTTCGTCAGGATTGAGGGAAAGTGTGTCGCAGCAGTAAATGAACGTGTCGGTATGAACTGCTTCTTCGTATGCCTGGCGCAAGAGATACTGGCGGCACTCGGGGTTTGTGATGTGCTGGTAGACTGCAAGTACGAGGTTGTTTGCAGTCAAAGATTCGGCGGTGGAGAAGAAGCCGAGATTCCAGAGAATCATGCGGCGCTCATCTTCAGAAAGTGCGCCTGGTTTTTTCCAGAGTTCGACGTCCTGTTGCATGGATACTTCTTCCGGCACCCAGTTGTTTGCCACGCCTTTTTTGTAGTGTGTACGCGCCCACGGATACTTCATCGGAAGTATCTTGTTCGGGTCTGTATTGTTCGCGCCGTTAATGACTCCCATACGGTATAAAAATTAGTTAAAAATTACCTCTACATCATACGGATTTTGGGGCTTCCGCAACAGGGGATTAGGTATCAAAAAACACTATTGTCCTTGCCGGTAGGCCTTGACAAAACTTGTTATTGGGTGTATTATGTACGGGTAAAGTTCTTCACCAATAGGAGGTACTAATGACTGGCACATCTGACGACGGTTTCAAGAAAATCGTTGAAGGGCTCGTAAAGGAACGCGCTGCGACACGCACTGTCCAGGCTGCACCGAAACAAGATACAGTCGTAAGGTTCGATTCGATGCAAAAAGCGATTGTCTACGCCTTCCGTGATTTGCTTCACTAACGCACGGCCCTGGTCCCGTTTATGACCAGTAGGATCCGCTACATCACACGATGCTAGCGGTTTTTATTTTTCTACGATACAGTCACGTCAGTATTGAACTTTTGAAAGGAATTTCCCATGTAGACGCTCTGCTTTTCGGCTGGCATTTCCGCCGGCGATAGCAAGAGGTACCAATAGACTGGTCGAAAGTGGACACCTGTTCCCGCGAGGATCTCATAGACGAGATTCAAGCCCTGGAATGCGATTTGGACTATTGCCTGGAGCTGATGGTTAAAGTGGCCTCCGGAAACCAGACAACAGACGAAATGGGTAAGTGGGTCTCCCTTAACTACCCGAAGTTCCGCGAGCGGCTCCCAGAGCGCTTACGCGAACTGCCTCCAACACGCACATAAACAAAACCCCGCGCACAAGCGCGGGGTTTTTATTTACCTAGGGTCAAACAAAGATCGTGGGAGTTTTTCACCCCGCAGCATGCTTGAGATGCGCTTGCCGCCAGCCAGAGAAGGCAGAAGTCCTATACCGTTGCAGCCAAGGTTATAGAGGAGTACGGAATTTTTAGGTTCAACACCCACTACGCGCACGCCGGTCGGGGTGTAGCCCATAAGGCCATGCCACATGTAGCGACCCTCTTTGGTTTCAAGGGCGATGTCGCGCACCTGTTGAATTGCAGAGGAAATTCTTTGTTCAGCACTCAACGGATATTCCATGTTTGCATCGTACTGTGCTCGGTCCTCCAGTTGCATATCTGGACCTCCAATAGCAACGAGGGCGCCTTTTGGGTGCGGCCTGCGGCTGGTGTATATAAAGGCATCAATTTCTTTGTATCCGTCTTCATGCGGTGTAAGAGAAAGTGCATCAGGCGGCATGCTGTACCAACCTGCGCTTGCAGGTCTTTCTTCATGTTCAACATACGCGGTCATGAACCCTACTTTGCCGCTCACAAAGTGATGGAAGCGTGTGTCTATGTCCAAACCGGATTTGTTCACAATGCTAATGTCCTCGAATCCGTTAGTGCATAAGACCACGCGGTCAGCGTCTACCGTAAAGCGTCCTACATCAAGAATGGCATTCTCTTCATGGAGTGCTACACGTAGTACTGGAGATTTTTCATACAGTACAAAACGATCCGGATAGGTCGCAAGGAAATGTTTAAGAAGTTTCTCACACAGAAGCGCTGAGTTTAAAACACCAAATTCTTCCTGTGTGCAGGCTACGTACTCAGGGTGCTTTGTTTCTAGTAGGTCCAAGATCTCTTCATGAGAGCGGATTTCAAAAAGACCTTCATAGCCTTTGAGTCCTGCAAGGAAGGGAGCAGTGTCTGCAACAAAAATAGGGAGGTAGGGAATATTATGATCCTTTTCCCATTTAACATTTTCAAGTTCTGCTACAGTTTCCTCAAGCGTGCGTAGGCCTCCGTATCCGACTTTTCGGTGATAGGAAATAGGTTCATCAAGAACGGCTATCATTTCATCCAGCAGTGCCCAGCCTGTTTCAAGTTCAATTTGTGCTTCTGCAACAAGTTTTGCAGGAAATTCCTCTGCCAAATGGTGCAAAGGCCGCTCAAACATAGGTACGAGCATGCCCGCATTATGTCCTGATGCACCATGCGCCATGAGTCCGCGCTCAAGCATGATAATGCGCTTGTCTGTACGCGTGAGCGTAAAGAATGCTGTAGAGAAGCCGGCAATGCCGGCGCCTACTATGGCTATATCGGTTGTATTGTCATTCGGAAGAGTATCCCAGATGCGATTCGCATCGAGTTCTTCAATCCACGGGGAGTGATTCACTTTTGTATTGTAGCTTACGCTGAACAGGATTCGCACACTTCGCCCAGAATTTCTACTTTTGGTTTACCCGGTTCTGCTTTGACGGTCACATTGCCAAACGACGGGATGCCAGAAGGTACAATGCGTTCAAGAGTTTTGTGAGTGGCTGGGGCAGGTTGTGTGTAAAACACCTCTGCCTTGCCTTGTGGTTCGCTGGAAACTTGGGAGCGCGACACCATGACAGGCGAAGGAACTGAAGCGAATGTGGTGCTGGTAACGACGGAGACTTCTTCAACCACAATGCCAGAAACGGAACCTTGTACTTGCGACTGAACAGCGCTCTCGTTCTTTGCTGCACCGCCGAACTTAGCCAAGTTCACGGTGGATTTCTCAATGCGCAATGCGCCAAGCGTGCGTAGGTAATACGTGGTTTTCAGTCCCAGGCGCCATGCGTACTGATATATCTCGGAGAGAACGCGGCCAGATGCGCCACCGTAGAAGATGTTGAGGGACTGCGACTGGTCTATCCAGCGTCCGCGGTATGTGGCAGCTTTGATGAGCCACTGCGGCTCGATTTCGAATACTTCTTTGTACTTTGCGCGGATTGCCGGTGGTATCTCTTCGATTTCTTGTACGCTTCCGTCGAGATATTTTATTTTCTCGAGCATGTCTGCATTCCAAAGGCCCAGGCGCTTGAGGTCATCCACGAGGTATTCATTGACCACCATAAAGTCGCCCGCCATGTTGCTCTTTACGTATAGGTTCTTATAGATTGGCTCGATGGTTGGGTAGCACCCTGCGATGTTTGCAGTCGTAGCGGTCGGTGCGTTTGCCATAGTGTTGGAGTTGCGCATGCCGTATTTGCGCACGGTTTCGCGCACGAGGCGCCAGTCGAGCGTTTCGTGCCGAGGTACGTCTATGGTTGTGCCACGTTCCTGTTCAAGAAGTGCAATGGTGTCTTGCGGGAGAAGGCCACGGTCCCACTTGGAACCTTTGTAGCTTTCGTAGGTGCCGCGCTCTTTCGCAAGAAGCGAGGAAGAAAGAATGGCGTGATAGCTAATGGTTTCCATGCTTTCGTCAGAGAACCGTACGCCTTCGTCGGAATCAAAACTAATGTCGAGTTTGTAGAGTGCGTCCTGCAAACCGCGAAGTCCTAGGCCAACTGGGCGGTGGCGCATGTTGGAGCGCAGCGTCTTTTCGGTAGGGTAGTAGTTCACGTCGATGACGTTATCCAGCATGCGCATGGCAACCGGTACTACGCGCGCAACGGCGTCGCGGTCAAATGCGCCATTCTCAACAAAGCGCGCCATGTTAATGCTTCCTAGGTTGCAGACGGCAGTTTCTTCAGCAGAGGTGTTGAGCGTAATTTCTGTGCAGAGGTTAGAAGAATGTACGACGCCTACATGGTCCTGAGGAGAACGAATGTTTGAAGGGTCTTTCCAGGTAATCCATGGGTGACCTGTTTCAAAGAGCATGGTGAGGTGCTTGCGCCAAATGTCTGCCGCTTTAATGCGCTTATGATGCGGTATGAGCCCCGCGTCTGCGGCTTCTTCATATTTTACGTATGCTTCCTCGAACGCGCGGCCATAGAGGTCGTGAAGGTCAGGCGTATCCGACGGAGAGAAGAGCGTCCACTGGCCGTCTTCTTCCAGACGCTTCATAAAAAGATCCGGAATCCACGTTGCTGTGTTAAGGTCGTGCGCACGGCGGCGTTCGTCGCCGGTGTTTTTGCGCAGTTCCATGAAGTCCTCAATGTCGAGGTGCCAATATTCAAGGTACACAGCAGCGGCGCCGCGACGGCGGCCGGAGCGGTTGATGGAAATAGTGACGTCGTTTGCGATTTTCAGGAACGGAATAGTGCCCTGGCTCTCCACGCCAGTCGTTTTAACGAGGGAGCCTGTTGCGCGCACGGGCGTCCAGTCGGTACCAAGACCGCCTGCGTACTTAAGCAGTTGTGCGCCGTCGGAATATTCCTTGAAGATCATATGGAGGTCGTCCGGAACAGTCGAGAGGAAGCAAGAGGAAAGCTGCGGCTTGGTAAGGCCTGCATGATAGAGCGTAGGGGAGGACGGCGTGTAATACATAGAAGACATAACTTCATAGAATTCCACTGCATAGCGGTCGCGGTCCTCCTGAGTTTTCTCTGCAAGCGCGCAACCCATAGCGATGCGCATCCAGAAGATTTGTGGGGTCTCAAGTAGTTTGCGCGTTGCGTGTTCTTTAGAAAGGTAGTTTGCCTGGAGCGTCTGAAGGCCGAGGTATTTAAAGTCGCGGTCACGCTCAATCTGGAGAGAGTCTGCAAGACGCGGAAGGTCGAAGTCCATCATGCGCTTGTCAAACTGGCCTATCTCAACTCCGCGCTTGATGGTGGCAAAAAACGCAGCTTTGTGACCCTCTTCTACTTTTGCGTAGTCGACTTCGCCAATGACTTCGCGGTACATGTACTGCAACAGAAGATGTGCAGCAACGGAAGAGTGCGCTGGGTCGCGTTCAATCATCGAGCGCACGACCATGATAAGCACGTCGTGGATGTCTTTGGTCTTGATGCCTTCGTACATCTCTGCGCGCACGCGCGAGATGATGGCTGGTACATCTATATAGCGCTCAAGACCCTCTGCGGCACGAAGGAGGGTGCGCGTAAGCTTGCTTTCAGAGAAGTTCTCCTGCGAACCATTGCGTTTGGTGACGAGGAGTTGGTTTTCGCTTATTTTTTCAGCTATTTCCTGCTTTTTCTCCTCGCGTTTCTTAGAGTGTTCGTAGCGGTAGATGATGTAGGACTTAGCTACCGTAAAGTAGCCGCGTTCCATGAGCGCATTTTCTACGAGGTCTTGAATATCTTCGACGGTGGGAATGAACGCAGTAGTGCCGAATTTCAAATCGATTGAATCGACGACTGTTTTAGTGATTTCAATCGCGTCGTTTTCGTGGCTTTCACCGAGCGTTGCTGCAAATGCTTTTTGTACCGCAATGGTTATATTTCCTGGAGTGAAGTCAACTATCTCTCCATTTCTTTTCTTAACCTTGCGTGTTGTTGCCATAAAAAGTGCTGTTAGCGATTAAAATATTTTTAGGGGAGATTCTATTATCGCCCCTGCAACCTGAATGTATGCTGTGGAAAGGTTACAAGAGAACCTTTTTCATCAAAAATCAACCACACACGTAAAAAATGGTGTCAAAGTTGCGTTTTTCAGGGTGAAATTGGCTTATTTTTGAGCACTTTCTCCCACCGCAAAATAGGCTCGTACTGGGCCTTTTTTGAGACTATTGACTTGTGTGTTTTGTATGTGGTATTGTAACTTCAGCGTTGCACAAGAAAAGGAAACAGACGTATGCGCAGGGCTGTAATCGGTTTTTTTCTACCTTCTTGCCGGAATTGTGGTGGTCTTTGGCCTCTTCTGGTTCTATGCCTCCGCAGTGTCGAGTATGCCGATGGTCAACAAAATCTTCCCGCTGATTGGGGGCGTTGTTCACTGTAGGTGTTGGCGCAACCATTGCGTTGGCGGTCTACATATTTTCGGAACCACCTCTTGGTCGCCGATAGTTAGAAGTTGAATCACCCGCCACTGTTTGGCGGGTGTTTTCTTTTACACAGGCTGTACTTGGCAAGGCCATCACGGATGGCATACTGATTTCGGTTGGGTTCTTAGGAGGTAGGGAATGGATCTGCGTGACAGCCTACAAGAAACGGGGGTCGCATTCTATCTGGACTCCCGCTCAAAGATTTTCTTCGGTGTTCTCTCGCTAGGGGTCGCACTTTTTGCTCTCCTGTTCGTCTTCCTTTTCAAGAAGGCGCTCGGCAGCGACGTAGTGTTCCTCCTCTGGATGGCCGTTCTCTTCCTGATAGCGTTCTTGAGCCTGTACCAAGGCCTGACGGAACTCTACAAAGAGAAAAAGAACACCTAAATATAAAGCCCGACAGTAGTTGCTGTCGGGCTTTTCTTTTTCAACTTCTGAAGTATAGTGCCTGGCGGAAGTACTAACTCTCATTGGAGACTGTAATGGTTCAAAAGAATGAAGTCTCTCAAGAAGCATCAAGTGGACTGGGAATATTTCCTCTCTTGGCGCTATTTTTCGGAGCAGCTCTGCTGTCTGCACTGACAGGTCACTTGTTTGATGCGCTTGGCATGCCTGCGCAAAAGTCGATAGTAATGGCTGCGCTGATGTTCGTCGGCATTATGTCTGTATCGGCAGGAATTATTCTCTTAATCAAGGAGAATCTACAATCGTGAGAACAGGCCCGGCAGCAACTGCTGCCGGGCTTTTCTTTTTGCAAAAAAGCTGTACCGTAAAGCGATGCATATACGACGCCCTAAGGAAGACCAGAATATCTGGAACTTCCTATTCTCGCTCTTTTTTATAGTGGTGCTCGCTTTAGCTGTGTGGGGCATGTACAAAATCCGTGGCGGTTTTTTGATTTCAGTTCCACCGTTTGATGCGCTTCTTATGGCGTTCGCCACGTTCCGCATTACGCGGCTCGTGGTCTACGACAAAATAACCCGTTGGTTCCGAGAGCTTTTTGCGCAGAGCCACACGTATGAAGTGGAGGGCGTTACGTATGTAGAAATACGACCGTACACCTCAGGCCTGCGCCACAGCATTTATGATCTTCTGCAATGCCCGTGGTGCATCGGCATCTGGTCAGCACTTGTCGTCGTATTCTTTTACTTTACGTTTGTGTGGGCCTGGTCGGTCATATTCTTCCTTGCGCTTGCAGGTGCAGGCTCTCTTCTGCAAGTCCTTGCAAATGGCGTTGGCTGGAGGGCAGAAGCGTTGAAATTAGAAGCGCAGAGCAAACATACTGAGATAAGACTCTAAGTCCCGACGTTTCAGTCGGAGTCCTGACTAGAGAGTTGGAGGATAGGAATAGCGACTTGCGTCTTTAGAACGTAACTGGAATTTCTAGCCAGTCGTCTTTGTCGGCCTCGCCCGAAGGGTTGTCTTTATAGAGCACAAGTGTCCCAGTTGAACCTGGTGTTTGAGGAGAGAATGTAATCGGTATAGATATGTAAGGCACAAAGTCTTCGGTCATCCAGTCGCTCTGAGCTTCTGCATATCCTTCGCCTATCACATTGCCTGAAGAATCTTCAAGTGTAATGGGGAAACTTGCTTCAAAGTACCAGGTGCCGCGAGCTTCACCTGTTGCAATAACCGGAGACGTTATGAGCGCCCCTGCGGTTGGGAAAGCGGACACAATGAGGTTTTGTTTATCAAGTACATTGCCGATATTTTCTGTAAAGGAATTTCCGCGTGCGTCGTTGCAGCGACGTGGGTAACTTTCCATCACAGGGTAGCCTGCAGCGGCGCACTCTTCGAACGAACGTACGACAGGAGTTTGTGCGCCGTTCATATAGAACCAGTATCCAGCCACCGCAATTAAAAGGAGCACAATGAGAAGCAGCCAGACGTATGTTTTCATACAGACAGTATAGCAAAACCCCGCCGGCTAGGCGGGGTTTTGAGAAGTGGTGTCCTTATGCTTTTTTGAACATATTCCAGAGCCAGTAGAGGAAGGCAAACAGTGCTGCAAAGAATGCTGCAAGCCATGCCCAGAGCGGAACGGTAAATCCTGTAGCAACTACTGCAGCTGCTTGGGAGGCATTGTCTTCGTTGGTTACTACCGGAACTTCAGTTGCTTCGCCGCCGCCAATAAGGCCAGTCTCTTCCGCGCCTTCGTTGCCAACCGTAGGAGTGCCGGTGTCCGCGCCGCCAGTAGCGAGACCGGTGTCAGTTACAGTTGTGGTGGTGTCGGTACCAGTCGTACCGGTGTTCTCAGTCGAGGCGCCCGCAGCAGCGCCAGTGTTCGTGGTCTGGTTGCCAGGAGCTGTCGGAGCAGAACCTACAATCAAACCTCCGCCACCGCCTCCTCCACCACTGGTTGTCGGCGTTGGAGCAGCCGGAGCTTCGATGGTGAAATAGTCGACCGGAAGAGCCGCACTGCTGTTGCCGGCTGCGTCAGTAACAGCGACGGTGCAGTTGTTGTACGTGCCCACTGCCAGAATCCCGAGGTCTACGGTGTTGTTTCCAGCCACTGCCACGCTTGCGCTAGTAGAGCAGCTGCCACCAACCGCGATTGTTCCTGCTTCAGAAGTCTCGAAGGTATATTCTGGGGTCGTGTCAGTCGAGGGGGTAGGAACCGGGGTTACTTGTACGAGTATTGGTGGGGTTGCGTCGAAGGTGAAGTTAAGCGTGGCTGCTGCGGCATTAGTCATGCCGGAACCGTTCGCCTCGTTAGCAACACCTGCGGCAAGGTCAATGCTTACAGAGCCGTTTCCTGCAGCGCTAAACTCTGCAGAGTAGCTTGCGCCGGAACCAATGAGGGTCGCGAGCGAGCCGGAGCTTACGGAGAGGTCGCCGAGTATAAAGTCGATCACTGCATCAGAGAAAATAATGTCGATGGTGATCGGAGTTGAGCTCGCAAAGCCGCCAATAATACCAGTGCTTGAGAGTGTGACGGTAGGAGAGCTGGTATCGATCGTGAGTGTGCCGGTTTGCACTGCATCGTTGCTGAAGCTATCCAGCGCAGTAACAGTTACGGTGTAGTCGTCACCAATAAGTCCGCCTGGAACATTCACATCCCAGCTTCCTGCTACATTGTTTGCCGGGTAATCCGTGCCGTTGATATTTACGCTTACGGTAGCTGAAGTGTCCGTGGTGCCGGTTATCGCCGTTGCGTTAATCGCAATTGAATTCAACGTAAGTGCCGGAGCCTCCGTATCAATAGTGACGCTGCCGCTGCCATTACCGACATTGCCAGCAAGGTCTGTGCTTGCGGCAGACACGGAGTATGTCGTTTCAGGATTGCCGACGAGATCAATTGGACTTACCGTGACTGACCAATTGCCTGCGACAGGAGTTGCGACGTAGAGAATACCATCGACAGTTACCGAGACATCCGCCGTGTCGCTGGTAGTTCCCGTTACGGTCGGCGTTGTGTCGTTGGTAGTCTGAGTATTTACCGTGAGCACTGGCGGAGTGTTGTCATTGTTGACTGTGATTGTTGCTGCAGCGCTGCTATTGCCCGCTGTGTCTGTTGCAAACACACTAAGATTGTTCGCTGCATCAAGATTGAGAAATGCGGCAATTCCGCTCCACGAGCCACCAAAGGTAGTTGTAACCGAAGGAACACTTGTGCCTGTACCACCAGTTACCGTAATCACTGAATCTGCTTCCGCAGTACCTTCAAGCGCTACGCCTGGATCGTTGGTAAGAAACGGGTCTGTTGTCGGAAGTGTAATGAGGGGCGCTGCTGGAGCGGTTGTATCGTAGGTAACGGTGTTGTCTGTAGCGGTTGAAGCAACGCTTAGGTTAGTGGCAGCGTCACTGGCAACACCGGCTGCAAGCGAGGCGGTAACAGTGCCGTCGCTCGTCATACCGCTCACCGCGACGTTGTAGGTTGCGCCGCTTCCTGTGACTACCGCTGTGGTTGCACCTGCCGTGCCGCCGAGCGTAACATCGCCGGTCGCGAAGTTAGACACAGATTCGCTAAAAACGACAGTGAAGTTGATTGTGGAGTTGTTCGTCGGATCATCCTGGCCAACTGCTTGGTTGATGGTAACGGTTGGAGGGGTGGCGTCGGGAAGAGTTACGGTTACTGCGTTGAGCATCGTAAGAAGGCTGCCAAGCGTGTTTGAACAGCTGTCGTGTCCGGATACACGGAAATATGCGTTATATGTCCCGACAACCGAAGGGGCTGTAATAGAGAAGCTCTCAGTAAAGGAGCCACTACCACGATCGGTGCTGTTCTGACAGGTCATGGCGCCCGGCGAGGTTGTTGAGATGAGCCACTGTGTACCTTCCCAATCGTTACCGTCGGAAATAAGACCAAGTATGGCTGCGGTTATGCTTGCCCCCTGAAGAACAGTTACAGAGGAGCCTCCGTCAAGTGTCGCTGAGCTTGTTGTGCGGCCATCTGCAAGTACGGTGACAGCATTCGGGACAGTAAGGAGTGTGCCTTCCGAGCCACCCGCACAGGTGTCGCTGCCATTAATTCGAAGGTAGGCATTGTACACACCTGGAGCCGCTGGGGCGCTTACAGTGAATGACTCGCTGTGGACGCCATTGCTAGTGTTATCTGAGGTGTTTTCGCAGGTCATTGCGCCGGGAGCGGTCGCGATGAGCCAGGAAGTACCTTCCCAGTCATTACTGCCGCCGGTTATTGCGCCATCAACATCGATATCTACATTTCCCCCAGAGGTGACATAGGTGGTAGCGGTGCCATTAAACGTAGCGGCCGCCGTTGTGCGAGCTGAATCAACGACGACAACAGCACCTGTCAAAGTTAGTGTGTCGCTTTCACCACCGCCCGCATCGCAGTTGTTGTTGCTCCAGGCGGTCACATAGGCGTTGTACACACCTGCCGTAGCCGGCGCAGTCATACTCAGAGAATCGTTAGCATTATTAGTGTCACCTGTAATGTTAGGATCGTTGTCGCAACCGGAAGTTCCACCACTGTTTTGTGTTGTAGAAATTCTCCAAAAACTTGATTCCCAGTCACCTCCCTCGCCGGAGCCATCCGTATCGAGTTGTACGGACCCAGTGAGTGCTGCTCCGGTGAGCACGACCGCAGTCGACCCACCATTTACAGTAAAACTATCAAACTCTCTGTCTGCTGCCACGAACCCGGCAGGGAACGACGAAATCAAGAGAGCAAACAGCGTTGCTCCCGCGAATGCACGGCGTGTACCTTGCGACATAATGAAAACTTGTTATTTAGAGCCCTTTTATAAGAAAACCCCGTAAGAACACCCCTGTTCTTTTCGCACGTACTATACGCAAACTTTTCTGAAGTGCACACTTGCGCTACAGATTTCTTCGTATCCTAATTTTGAAGCGTTCAGATACAAAAAATGCCCCTCAAGGGCATTTTTTAAGAAGTGTGATCGTAGGAAAGTCGTTTAATCGAGAGTGTTATCAGTCCTAGAAGTGCTGCTCCGAAAAGGAGAATCCAGAACCATAGTGGAATACTAATTTGTGCGAGGCCAACGGAGGCTGTTTGAGAAGTGTTTGCGCCGTTCACAATCGGTTGTGGCGTATCAGTGGGTGCAGGTTCAAGGATTGGTGTTTCCGCCTGTGCAAGAACTGGTGCGGTCTCAACAGTTGTTGCTGGTGCAGGAGTTTGAGTGTTTGCGTTCTGTGCGGGAGCAACGGCGATAGTTTGTGGTGTGGGCGCAGATACTATTGGTGCAGGTGCGCTCGGTGCTACCGTAACTATCTGAAAGCCTATAGCTATGGGACTTGATCCTACAGAAAGCTGCCCGCCACCGCCACCAGAAGAAGGTGCAGCTGGAGCTGGCGCAGGGCTAGGAGACTCAATGATGAATGTAGGAATGTTGTGCGCTGCGCTTGGGTTGTTTGCAGCGTCTGTAACTACCAACGAGCAGTCGTTATAGGTGCCCGCAGAAAGGGTGCCAAGTGCGATTGTGGTGTTTCCTGCAGACACTGGAATACTGGTCACTTCACAGCTTCCAGTTGCAGTAAGAGTGCCTGCTTCAGTAGAGCTGAGCGTATATTCAGGGGTAGTGTCGAGCGAAGGCGTTGGTACGGCAGTAACTGTGGCAAGCATTGGGGCAGTTGTATCTGCAGGCGGCACATATGCATTAACGCCGATTGTAAAAGTGGTTGCCGCTGCGGCATTGCCAGCGTTGTCAGATACATTGCATGTGACTATTGTGCTGCCTACAGAGAAATTCGAACCAGATGCAGGGGAGCAATTGGCGGTGAGTCCTGTAGAAAGGTCATCAGTAACTGTTGGGAGAGTATACGTAACTGCAGTGCCTGTGTCGCTTGTCGCATCGACAATACTATCTGCCATTGGAGCTATGGTGGGCGGCAATGTGTCTATTTGAACAGAAATTATGTGCGAATTGTCAGAGAGCATAACATTGAACGCAGCATCTTCGGCTTCTGAGATCACAATTTCGTTATCAGACGTAACACTTGGAAGAGTGTATGAGAAGCAGAATGTAGTTACGTCATTATCGCTGCAGGAATTCACAGCCTGAGGCGTACCCTCCACAGTAATTGTTGGATATTTAGCTATACCTTCGCTGAAAGTCACCCTTACGTTGATAGGAGCCAGGGTAGCAAGCGTATATATAACTGCGTCGCTTGAGACTGCTGTCACAGTAGGCAGTTCAGTATCTCCTGGGTTAGCTGCTGTGCTGAACCTATAGTCAACAGAACCAACGTTGGGATCAAAAAAGTTAGAGTCTAAAATGTTGTCAGTGGGGAACTGTCCAGCAAGGTTTGTTATTGAACTCGGCCCTCCTGGGATTTTAAAGAAGTAGCTGCGGCCGTAGTTGAGAGAAAGTTCCGGCACGACGCTGACCATTTTTCCATCATCGCTTAATATCGGTGTAGAAGGGATTACTTCCTCGGGTTGAAAGGGTGTATCGAAATAGCTGCGTCGGAATTGAATGCTCGTTGAATTAACGCTTGCAGGGGCAAGCGGCACATTGAAGGTAATAGAAAAGGGGCCAGTGAGAGAGATGTTGGTAGTGCCGGGCGCGGGAGTTATAGAAGTAACAGCAACAACATCATCAGCACCAAGCGCAAGGACAGGCGCCAGCATTACTGCAAGGCCCAGAAAGACCCCTTTTCCTACATACTTAACAAAAGTATTCATATAGTGTTGCGCGCAAGACGCGCCCCTGCAGGCCAAAGCCTGTATGGGACTATAATACCATATTCTTGCCTAAATTGCAAGTATGTGTGGGGATAAGGCGATTTTACTGCGCAAGCACAGTGCGGAATGAGCTTTCGTTGTCCACCTGGTTATCTGCGGG
>JAGVKC010000068.1 GCA_020050775.1 Minisyncoccota bacterium | reverse complement strand
CTCTCTAAAAGCCACCCTAAATGAGGCTGCCCAATAGCGCAAGGCAAAAGAAAAACGGCGTCGGAATTTCCGACGCCGTTTATATTCAGGTTTTAACTTGTGCAAGCTTCTTATCTCCCACGGCAGACTTCCACGCCTCCCGCGCCAACCAGAACAAAACAAGAGAAAACGCTGCAGTTCCACAAGACCAGGCCGCAAACGCCTGATGCGAAGGAAACGATTCCCGAAATTCAAGGATCAAAAGCATGGCAAGCAAACCACCCCAAGACCCCAGATACAACACAACTGAGTGTTTGTGGTCTTCGGAGAGAACTTCGGGGATGCCTTTCTTGATCTTGTCCAAAAACATCACCGCAATAGCAACGATGTAGATTAAGGCAAAACCATGCCTTACATGAAACGACGGCGAATGTTTTCCTTCAAGGATTTCTCCAATCAGGAAAAGAACAATAAACCCGCCACCAAGCGCCAAACCAAACGACGCCAGCAAATCTATGAACCTTTTCATCATTCCCTCCTTTCAAGGGGCTCTAAACACCACAGTACGGTAGCTGGTTCAAGCCCGCAAGAGAGTCTTATACTGCCTGTATGGCTGCGCGGTTTGCTCCACTATTTGTGCACTCTCACTACTCGCTTCTGCGAGCGTTGCCGAAGATTCCAGAACTAGTTGAAAAAGCAAAACAAGAAGGCTGCGAAACGCTCGCACTCACTGACCTCAACAACCTCTATGGCGCAATTGAATTCATAAAGGAATGCAAAAAAGTGGGCATCAAACCTATCGTTGGGGTTGACGCAGAACTTGAAAACGGCGGGCGACTCGTACTGCTTGCAGAAAATGAAGTTGGGTACAAAAACCTGCTCGCGCTCATTAGTATGTCGCGTCGCGCGGATGCAGCGGGTATTCCTTATACATATGAAGCACTAAAAACTCATAAAGCAGGGCTGATCGCAGTAGAGCCATCATTTCGCACGCCGCACAGCAAGACATTTGAAGACATATTCGGCGCAAAGCACTACTACTCAGGTGTAGCAATGCATGAAGTGTTCTACCTCTCCCCAGAAGACCGCCGCGCATGGGAGACAATGCGGGCTATTGAAAACCGTGGACCAGCGGATGATATAGACGCGCTCGATGAAGAAGATGACGACCATTCGTTTTTTTCTGCAGTGCAGATGGAAGCAAAGTTCGACCAAGAGGCGCTGCAGAAAACTCTCGCCATCGCTGTGCGCTGCGACCTAGAACTCACGCTTGGAAGCTGGGTATTCCCAGACTTCCCCATTCCAAAAAATTCTACGTACAACGACGAGCTTCGCAGGCTCATCGAAGAAGGCCTCAGGAAGCGCATCTTGCAGGTAACACCCGAGATTCGCGAACGCGTTGAGTACGAATACAAGATCATTACAGAAAAAGGCTACGCGCCGTACTTCTTGGTGGTGGCCGATCTTCTAGCCTTTGCGCGCGAGAATAAAATACTTACAACTATCCGCGGTTCGGTCGCAGGTTCTCTTGTGACTTATGTGACCGGCATTACGAACGTGCACCCGATGGAATACAAACTTCCCTTCGAGCGCTTCCTCAACCCACAACGCCCTTCAGCGCCCGATATCGACATGGACTTCGCCGACAACAGACGCGACGAGGTTATTGAGTACGCACGCAATAAGTACGGCGCAGACAAAGTGGCGCAGATAGGAACCTTTGGAACTATGCTTGCCCGCGGCGTTGTGCGCGACGTAGCGCGCGCACTTGGCTACCCGTACGGACTTGGAGACAGAATAGCAAAAGAAATTCCTTTCGGCTCGCAAGGATTTCCCATGACGCTAGATAGAGCACTAGAAGAAACTCCTGAACTTGCGAAGATGTATAAAGTTGAGCGAGAAGTGCGCGAAATAATAGACCTCGGTAAAAAAATGGAAGGATGTGCGCGCCATGTGGGCGTACACGCTGCGGGTGTCGTAATTGCGCCAACCAAACTTGAAGACTTTACTCCCCTTCAGTTAGACCCAAAGGGTGGCAAGCTCATCACTCAGTACGACATGTATTCGGTAGAAGAAGCAGGTCTTCTAAAATTCGACTTCCTCGGTATTCGCAACCTGGCCATACTCTCAAGTGCGGTGGAGATAGTTGAAGCTACGCGCGGCATCATTGTCGACATTGAAAACGTGCCTATCGATGATACGCACACGTACGAGATGCTCGCGCGCGGCGAGACTGAAGGGACCTTTCAGTTAAACGGCGCAGGCATGACCCTCTACCTAAAAGAACTTAAACCCACTACTATTCACGACATCAACGCGATGGTGGCGCTCTTCCGCCCAGGCCCGATGGAAACGATTCCTCAATATATAGAGCGCAAACATAACCCCGCGCTCGTTACCTACCTCGACCCACGCATGAAGGAATACCTAGGCTTCTCCAACGGTGTGTTGGTGTACCAGGACGATGTGCTCCTTACAGCAATTACCCTTGGCGGCTACTCGTGGCTTGAAGCGGACATGCTGCGCAAAGCGATGGGTAAAAAGATTCCAGAAGTAATGCAGGCAGAAAAAGAAAAGCTCATCAAAGGATTCATCGAATACGGAAAGCTCTCTCAACCTCTTGCAGAAAAACTCTGGAAGCTTATCGAACCGTTTGCAGCGTATGGTTTCAACAAGGCGCATGCCGCAAGCTACGGCCGCGTGGCCTACCAGACCGCATACATGAAAGCGAACTACCCGGTTGAATACATGGCGGCGGTCCTTACTGCAGACGCCGGAGACATCGACAAGGTCTCCATCATGGTCAAAGAGTGCAAGCGCATGGGTATTCCTGTACTTCCCCCGAGCGTTAATGAAAGTTTCGGAGACTTTACGGTGGTCTTGGGTTCTGACTCTGCGCGCACCGAAAAAGCTGCGGCGCTTGCGGGGAGCGCAAAAGAAGACGCTATTCGCTTCGGACTCTTTTCAATAAAAAACTTCGGACGCGGTGTTGCGGAGTCGATAATCGCAGAACGTAAAAAGAATGGGCGCTTTGAAACACTCGGAGACTTCCTCACGCGCGCGAGTGATGAGCGCTTGAATAAAAAAGGCCTTGAGTCCCTCATTCAATGCGGAGCGCTAGACGAATTCGGCGAGCGCGGCACCATGATGGCGCATTTGGAACTTCTCTTGCAGTTCCACCGCGACGCTGGAAAAGATTCTTCTCAGGATTCTCTCTTTGCTGGCACAGGCCCTGCGCAGCTGCATCTACCTGCTGCGCCTGATGCGCCGCTTGCAACAAAACTTATGTGGGAAAAAGAACTGCTCGGCCTCTATGTCTCCGGTCACCCGCTTGATCAATATAAAGAGAAGCTGCAAAAGAGTCCAATGACCATTCAACAGATGCGCGAGAACGTGCGCGTAGGCACAACCACAATTGCTGCCGGCATGATCGAGCAGATGCGCACCATTCTCACGCGCGGCGGCGACCAAATGGCGTTTATAAAAATTGCAGACACAAGCGGCTCCATCGAAGCGGTTGTATTTCCAAAAGATTTTCTGCTTTACAAAGATATTCTGCAGCCAGAGAAATGCATCGCGCTAAAAGGGCGCTTGTCTAACCGAAACGGCGAACTTTCT
>JAGVKC010000010.1 GCA_020050775.1 Minisyncoccota bacterium | reverse complement strand
GCTCTTTCGCCGAATTATCTGCCGCGCGTCCCCACGGATCCAAGTACTGGAGCGAACTATCCCTTCACTGCGTATCGCTTCGGAGCGAGTGCTGCATGTACTACGACCGGTGCGGGCCGCCCTGTCACATACCACCTAGGCGCTGACCTTGAAGACACTGCGAACCGCGCATTAACGGAAGATATAGACACCTCAGGAGCAAACTCGGGCGCAACGCCAAACTATTCAGGGTATTCAAGCTGCACTGGAACAGCGATAAGCAACTTCCACGGCAATGCTGCGGGTTGTAGCTGCACGACCGCCGCAGGTACTGACGACTGTTACGACTTCAGGCCATAACTATGGAGGTCGGTGCGTCATCACTTATAGTTGCAGCGCTTTTCGGAGCAATCATTGGCAGCTTTCTTAATGCGCTTCTGTACCGCTTTAACACAGGCCTCTCCATTGCGCGCGGGCGTTCTCGCTGCATGCGTTGTGGGCACACGCTGACGTTTTTTGACCTCATGCCAATTATTTCGTATCTGGGGTTGCGCGGGCGCTGCCGCCATTGCGGTACTCGAATATCGATCCAATATCCTCTTATAGAAGGTATTGCGGCTCTGGTATCTGTAGCTACATTACTTACTGCGCCCACACCACTTCTGTACGTGCTCTGGTTTTGTACCTGGATGACGCTTTTGTTTATTCTGGTGTATGACTTACGGCACATGGTCATACCCTGGTCTGCATCTGGCACGTTAGCAGCGCTCTCGCTTGTTATACTTTTTCTCGGCAGTGGTTCATTCGTAATTCCCGGCATATGGGCACTCATGGCGGGCCCTTTGTGTGCACTGCCGCTGTTTCTCATCTCTCTTTTTTCTGGCGGCAGAGCCATGGGGTGGGGGGACGGCATTGTCATGCTCCCGCTAGGATGGCTCTTGGGCTTAAGTGCGGGGGCGTCTGCTCTTATGATGGCGTTCTGGATAGGTGCGATACTAGGTCTTTTACTTATGTTGTTCCAGTTCCTTGGATGGAAAGGAGTGCGTTCCCGGCTTACAATGAGTAGTGAAATACCCTTCGCTCCTTTTCTAGTTCTGGGAGCCGGCATCGCTTATTTCTTACATGTCGATTTTTTCTCAAACCTACCGCTTCTTTTCTAAACTCACGCGAGCTCAGAGAGGCTTTACCCCATTAGAGAGACGCCCTCTTACACCTTTGAAGAAAAAAGTATCTCGTTCTCTAACGGGGTTTACGCTCATTGAAATGCTGGTAGTTTCAGCGATTATTCTTATTATTACGACGTTCATTCTCTTTCGTCAGGCGCAATTCGACAGCACGACCCTGCTGCGCAGTTTAGCCTACAGCGGTGCGCTTTCGGTGCGTCAGGCGCAGGTGTACGGCACGTCCATCCGCGAGACCACTCTAGGTAGCGGTGTATTCGCGCGCAGGTATGGCGTGTATGTGAGTGCAGGAACTACAGACAGCTATCTGCTTTTCGCTGACTTAGATTTAGACGGAGAGTATGACAGCGGAGAAACAGTAAACACCTTCCGTATCGGCAAGGGCTATAGTTTAGGGCGAATCTGCGGCCTGGTGGCGAGCGGCTCGACGCTTAACTGCAACCTTACGTGGCTTTCTGTCTACTTCACTCGTCCTAACACAGACGCTTTCTTTAAGTCTTCTCAAAGCGGGGAAGCGTATAGCGCAGCATATATAGAATTTATGTCTGACGGAGCCAGCACTCGTGCGATAAAAATAACTTCAACCGGGCAAATCAGCGTATGTCCCCGAGACGTAACTGACTTATCGGCGAGTTGCCCCTAATATGCGTTTTTTCTCACATTCAAAACTAAAAGGTTTTACCCTGTTAGAGCATGGATCTCTGACATCTGTGCGCACATCTGCACGCAACTCTCTAACAGGGTTTACGCTCGTCGAGATGATTGTTTCGGTTGCCATCTTTACCGTGGTTATGACTATTTCCCTCGGCGCACTTCTGGCAATTTCTGAAAGCGATCGCCGTGCACAAACGCTTAAGTCGGTCATCAACAACCTCAACTTTGCATTGGATAGCATGGGGCGTTCAATCCGCACAGGCACAAACTACCATTGCGGAACTGCGGGCACGGTTACTACACCTCAGGACTGCAACCTACCTGCGCCGTATTTTGCTTTTGAAGCGTTTGATGGCAGTGACGTGGCCTATTGCTTAGATAACGGTCTCATAAAGAGGCAGGTGACTACTGGGGTTCTTAGTACTGACTGTTCGTCTGCAAACTTTGTGCCCATTACTTCTTCGGAAGTTACGATTTCCAACCTGGACTTTTATGTAAAGGGTGCACCGCGTAGCGATCTCATCCAGCCTAAGGTGACCATCGTTCTCTCTGGTTATGTGCAAGTGACTGGTGGCGGCAACACCCAGCTAGACTGCGGAGCGAACAGTTCGACCTGCACTATTGTTAACCTCCAGACGAGCGTTACCCAGCGACTCTTCGACATATAACCTATGATTCAGAAACTTACAAAAGGCTTTACCCCATTAGAGAGACGCCCTCTTACACCTTTGAAGAAAAAAGTATCTCGTTCTCTAACGGGGTTTACGCTTATTGAAACGCTTGTTGCGGTGCTTTTACTTACCACAGCGCTTGCGGGCCCTCTTACCATTGCGTCGCGCGGACTTCTTGCAAGCATTACTGCACGCGACCAGATTATAGCGTTTTACTTAGGACAAGACGCAGTGGAATACGTGCGCTTTATCCGCGACACTAACAGACTAGGTGGTATAAGCTGGCTTGCAGGACTCGATGGCACATCTAACGGACATACAAACTCTGCTGGGGTTGGCGGGCAGTGCACTAGTGCCGACGGCACGCAGTCCTGCCTCATAGACTCCGTGCAGGATACTGTCGCTTCCTGTGGTGCAGTACTATGTACAACAGCTATCCGCTATTTTGCAGATACTGACCCACAGAACAACAGTTTCTTTTCAAACACTGCCGGCAATACAACAACATTTACCCGCACCATAGCTATTACTACGCCTGTGAACAGCAATGCAGACGAGGCGTCACTAACCGTCACGGTTTCCTGGGTAGGTGAAAATCAAATCGCACGCTCGATAGTGGTGCGAGAAAATATTTTCAACTGGCAATAGTTATGGCTCCTCGCACACATACAACAAAAGCTTCTAGAGGTTTTGCAATCTTTTTTGCGATGCTTGTGGCGTCGCTGTGTCTTGCGGTCGGGCTCGCAATTTACGACCTTACGGTGCGTGAGCTTGATCTCTCAGCTACAGTCAGCCAGTCCCAGTATGCTATTTATGCTGCAGACACGGGTGCGGAATGTGCTCTCTACTGGGACTTAAAGTGCTCACTTGGCGGGTGTCGCGAAAATAGCGCGTTTGCTACCTCGACGGCATTTCAGGGCATTAACTCCGGCGTATTGTGCAATGTTCAAGATATCGCACAATATGGAACACCACCTACGCCGTTTGACGCTCCACCAACTGGCTGGAGCGCGTGGACTCGCACGGTTACTGCCACGGCAGCTACCACAAGCTTCTATCTGTCATTCCGTCCCCAACAGCCCTACTGTGCCTGGGTTGAGGTCGCTAAAAGCGGCTCGCCGACTCAAACTACGATTATTTCGCATGGGTATAACACCTGTGATGCAGGAAGCATGCTGCGCCTTGAACGTGTGCTCCAAGTAAGCTATTAAGAGGAGGCATGGTTTCCCGCGACAGTACACAAAGATACGAAAAGCTTAAGGCTGCTATCAACAGATATCGCAGGGACTACCATGTGTTTGATAAAGAAGAAATATCCCAGCAAGCACTCGACGCGCTCAAGCATGAACTAAGCGAGCTTGAAAAGGAGTACCCAGAACTCATAACTCCCGACAGCCCATCGCAGCGTGTAGCTGGTGCGCCCCTGCCGCAGTTTAAAAAAGTGCGTCACGAGATTGCGCAGTGGTCTTTCAATGACGCATTCAGCGAAGAAGATATACATGATTTTGATGCGCGCGTTCGCCGTCTGGCCGGCACGTCGGCTGCTGCAGACATGGCATATACGTGCGAGCTTAAGATTGACGGGCTTAAGGTAGTACTTACGTATGAAAAAGGCATGCTCAAAACCGCAGCCACACGCGGAGACGGCGCGATAGGCGAGGACGTGACACACAATGTCCGCACCATTGAGTCAGTGCCGCTTTTGCTGGAGAAACCAATAGACATCATCGTTGAGGGAGAAATTTGGATGAGCGAAAAAGGATTTACAGAAGTTAACGCGCAGAGAACAAAAGATGATGAGCCGCTTTTTGCAAATCCTCGCAATGCTGCGGCAGGTTCAATTCGCCAGCTTGACCCGGTAGTTGCGGCGTCACGCAAACTCGACGTATTCATCTACGACATCGCAAAAATCAATGGCTCTCTGCCACAAACGCAATTCGAAGAACTGCATGAATTGCGCGAGCTTGGTTTCAAAGTAAACAAGCACATGGCTCTCGTACGAGGGGTAGCAGGCATTATGGAGTTTTGGGAGTCGTGGAAAGACAAAAGCAAGACTCAGGGGTATTGGATTGACGGAGTGGTGGTCAAGGTAAACGATAGGGAGCTTCAGGAACGACTGGGCTTTACCGGTAAAGCGCCGCGCTTCGCTATTGCGTTTAAATTTCCAGCAGAGCAGGTGACGACGACTGTAGAAGATATTGTGCTCCAAATAGGCCGCACAGGTGTTCTTACTCCCGTGGCGCACCTCTCGCCTGTCTTGGTTGCAGGCACTACTGTATCGCGCGCAACGCTTCATAACGAAGATGAAATTCGAAGGCTCGACGTACGCATTG
>JAGVKC010000080.1 GCA_020050775.1 Minisyncoccota bacterium | reverse complement strand
GCTTTGTAGACGCCTTCCATCTTACGCCCCTCTAGCCACTTCTCTACGGCCTTGTCGCCAATAATGAGCCGTTCTGGTCCCGCTTTTAGAAGCGGTGCATTATAGGCCTTTACTAGCGGACTAAAACGAGTATCTGAACCTTCTGCTGCATAAAGCGGTACGAGCACATGACCGTCGAAGTGGTACCCGCCCAGCAAGTCGCCTTCGTGTGTTCGACACGCCGACGCATCCGAGAATACTTGGGCCGGACCTTGGATAAACTTTGAAACCGGGAATGTAAGGCCGTATTTCCCAACCACCAAAGTTTCATCCTGAAGAACGCCCATGCGGAACCAGTCTCTTTCTTCTGTCTCCCGCCCGTCCATTCTGTAGCAGGTTGTTACTTCCCCGGTATAAGCCACAAGGATGAACTCGCCTTTTTTCTCTTTCAGCTTCTCCACAAGCTCGGAGAACAGATTTCTTTCCTTTACGACGCCCGAAAGAAGCGCGGGCACGTCTTGTGCCATGACTGTGCGCACGACGCTACCCATCTTGAGAATGACCGGGTGCGATTGATGGGTATGCAGTCTGATCGCGGCAACCGTGTGGTACCGCAGGAAGCAGCGCAGGAAGAATCGCCAGAACCGTTCATCCGCTCGAATACCGGGCACGAGGTTGCGTGAAGGCGACCATTCTTTCCGGCAACTTCTGCATTTGCGCGAGTTTCTGCGCACGCTCCAAGACTTGTTGCACCCGCACGACGGACAGAGGTGTTTGGACATATTGGTGGAAAAATATTTACTTTCCCCCACAATGCCTCTTTTGTGCTTCAAACAAAACAACATCCACCATTTCTGGTGGAAGATTGTTTAGTTTACCCAAAGAAAAACCCGCCACGCCGTGTATGGCGTAGCGGGTTGTTGTTAGGAAGCTGCCAACTTAAGTTCGTCAGCCCAACCATTTGCTTCTGCAAGCAGTTCTTTGTTGGTTCACTGGATTTACCCTGGTGTACTGGAGCACACTGCAATTAGGGATTTTTCCATGAGCTTCAACTCCGCGATTGCGCAAGAAGTCCATCGGAGACCAGCGCTCGTGTACAGAACGAGCCGCCCACATGTTGTCGCCATGGTTTACAACGACAACATCTTTTTTGGAGTGGCGTCGCGCAAGAGTTCCTAAGAAAAATCTCAAACGCATTGTCACATCGGCAAAAGATTCGCCGCGATGCGGATGTTGTTTTCAACGTACCAGCGAGCACCGGTAAGGTCTAAAAGCGACGCGGTTTGCATGGCCCGGACGTAACTAGAAACATAGAAGCGTTCGAACTTAAAACCCTGCTCTTCCAGCCATCTCCCCGTTATGCGCGCCTGATCTTCCCCTTTGGGAGTAAGAGGAGCATGCATAGTGGGTTTAGTAATGATCTGTTCGAAGAGCGACATGTCGCCTTCAAACGCGCGTTTACCGGCCAGATTTCGTAATGATTGACCGTGGCGAACGTACACTAGATTTTTTGGAAGCATCTCTGCCCCTTTCTGTTGTGAGTGAACCTCTATTTCGACCGTATCAAATAAGCTTTAAGAGAGCCAGGGGATATCGAACTGGTCGAACTCCGAGAGGAGTTTTTTATCATTCAAAAGGCGCGAGATCACTTCTGCATGGCTCTTTGCGCCCGTAAGCGCATTGTGAGGTTTTGGTTCTTCTGGAATACCGCAATAGTTAAGTACGGCGTCGAGGTTAAGCGCAGAGTGGCGCTTTTCCGCATCCACCGGTGGAATGAGTCCCCTCTTTACCATATGCGCCCAACAAAGCGTGTGGGTGTCGATGGTGCGGTGAGCAAACGGCCAGGCCGTGTGGCCTGCGCGCGCCGCCGCTGCTTTGAGCATGTCGCGGTCAAAAGAAACATTCTGTCCGGCAAATGTTGTGTCCGACATGCCTTCAGTAAATGCAATAAATTTGTGCACCAATTCGCTCTCTGTTTGTTTGGCGGGGTCGGTAATCTCTGCGTCGCTCATGCCATGCACTGCGGTAGCGCCTTCATCTATATGCGCGCCGTCCCAAATGCAACATTCTTCATAGAGCTGGCGCGAGGGGTTAGAAAAATCTATAGCTCCCACACTGATGACAGAATGTTTTTGCGCGTCTACACCGCTTGCTTCTACATCTAGAACTAACATGTGTTGAGTATAACCTGTGAGATAAGGCCAGACCTATCTCATGAGGCAGGGTTATTCCAGTGGGCCAACGATTTTTATAATCCAACGATCAGCTTTGTTTACCACCGAGTGGAGTTTCGGCCAGCGAACGGTGTGTTTATCTACCCACGCGCGCAGGCGTGGCGAACACATAGAAAAAAGAAGGATAGAAATAGCGAGGAAGAACCACCCTTGCAACACGGGTAGTACGGAGCCTATGATAGCGAGAACAAGAAATACCGTCGCTAAGAAAAGAATAAACGCTCTTTTAATTTGTCTTTTCATATCTGGTAATTAATTATAACCCTGGGCAGTTGGATGCTGGTTCATACCCAGCTGCCAGAGCTTCTGCTGCTGATTGGAACCACACTTTATTCTCTTCTTTTATCCGAGAGGCGCCCGAGCAAGTAGGTAGATAGTACTTGGTACCGCTCTTGGACGCAACGAACGAGCCCGTTGTAGTGCTGACGGTTTGTGCACCCGCTTCTGACAACACCGCTGCGGCACTCTGGGGAGCATTAATAATGAGCCGAGGGCCTGCCGCTTCCCCTGCAGAGAGCCTGCCTAGACCAAAAGCGCACAGGCCTACCAGAACTACAATTGCGGGGAGGAAGAATGGCTCTAGCTTGCCTAGAAAAGCCTTGTCTGGTATGCTCTTTAACACATTCGCAAGAATACCATATGGCATCAAAGAAAGCGGGCGGAACAGCGAAAAACCTAACAGATTCAAAGCCGAAATACCTCGGTGTTAAGCTGTTTGCTGGCCAAATCGCAAAAAGTGGCGATGTTATCGTACGCCAGCGCGGTACCCAGATGCTCCCAGGCGCAAACGTAGGTCTCGGCAAAGACCATACTATTTTTGCTCTCAAGGAAGGCGTTGTTTCCTTCCGCGACGTACGCAAGTATAACTTCACCGGACGCAAGAAGATCCGCTCGATGGTGGACGTCAAAGTTAAGTAAAAAACCCGGCACTCGCCGGGTTTTTTGTTTACACAATATTCCTTTATTCTACGATTCGGTAGAATTAGCCTATGTGAGTGTGGTTACTGCGCGACGATTGTCACCGTTACATCTGCTTTGTGTTTCTTACCCTGGAGTACCGCTATAAGCGCGCCGGTTGTTTTTTTAGGTGCAGAGAGATGCACTACGGACTCTGGAATTTCTAGACTGTGCGCTTCGCGTATTGCTTTTAAAATGTCTAGCGCTCCTATAGCTTTAAAGAGTCCTCCTTGCGGCGTAGCGCGCACGGTAAGTGTTATCTCTTTCCCGTGGAGTGATGCTATTTTGGTGTCGAGCTGTTCTTCTTCTTTCTGACGCTGCGCAAGGAGGGCCTGCTTCTGGCTCTCAAGCTCTGCTGCTTTTTCTTCTGTTGCCGCTTCTGCGTACTTATGCGGGAAGAGGAAGTTGCGCGCGTAGCCATCCGCCACATTCTTTATTTCATGTTTATGCCCAATGCCCCGAACATCTTTCAAAAGAATCACTCGCATAGTCATTTCAGTATTACAGGTTTATAAGGTAACTCACTGCTGCGTCCAGCTGCGGGTCTTTGCCCGCCACAATATCCTCAACAGTTCGCTTTGCTTCGATGTCCGGCTTCAGTCCTCCATCTGAGATGCTCGTACCATTTGGCGTAAGCCACTTAGCAATTGTTATTTTTAGTTCTGCGTCGCCACCGACGTCCATAAGCTGCTGGACGGAACCTTTGCCGAAGGTTTTTTCTCCCACAAGCTTTGCAACACCATGCTGCTGGAGCGCGCCTGCAAGAATTTCAGAGGCCGAAGCACTTCCCTGGTTTACAAGTACTGCCATGGAAAGCTTTTTGTTAGCGAACACATTGTAGCCGTAGCTGCGATCCACACTGTTAGCCGCTTTGCCTGCGTAGTCTTCCGTCACAATAACGTCCCCTACCGGAAGAAAGAAGCTGGCCATGTCTACCGACGCCTCAAGGTAGCCGCCTGGGTTGCCGCGCAAGTCGAGAATAAGTTTAGTCGAACCTGAAGCGAAGAATTCGCGCAGTGCGCCACGGAAAAGGTTTGGCGAAGTTTCCGAGAAGCTATAAAGGGAGATAACGAAAATGCCATCGGTGCGTTTTTCTGTCTCTATAATCGGGACCGAGATAGTCTCGCGCGTAATGGTTACTTCAAAGGATTCTGTTTTACCTGTGCGCTGTACGATGAGCACTACTTTAGTGCCTACTTTCCCGCGAATGCGCTTTACCGCTTCTTCTACAGCCATAGTGCGTGACGCGACACCGTCGATAGCGAGAACGATGTCGCCGCTTTGCATGCCTGCGCGCTCTGCCGGCGTGCCCTTAAGAGGAGCGACAACCGTGAGCGCTCCGTCGCGCGCCCCAAGTTCCATGCCAACACCGCCAAAAGAGCCGCTTATTTCTTCTTGAAATTCTTTAGCATCTTCCGGCGGAAAAAATACAGTGTATGGGTCTCCATAGCTCTCTGCAAGACCCTGTATCGCTCCCCACATGCGCTCTTCAATAGTAGGCATTGTTCCAGAAGCATTCGTCTGTACGAAATTCTTCTCTAAAAGTTCCCATGCTTTCCAGAATTGCTCTATTTGCGCTGCGGTCGGGCGCTCCGCAGAATTCTGCGCTTCAGCCAGGCCAAAAACGTTGCCGTTAATACCCGCAACAGCACCCGCACCAAACGCTAGCGCAAGACCCAAGACCGCGCACACAGCCATCCATTTGGCCCTGTTCATATATAGGCATTATATCACAAGAGGCTTTTACAGCAGGTAAAAAGAAACGCCACCCAATATATGGGCGGCGCGTATTTCATTATGGGAGAAGTTGAAATTCGACTTCAATGTTGCCGAAGCCTGAATCGCTCAAGATTGTCCATTTCTTTTTTGTATACGCAGAGAACGTAATTTCATTACTTCCCTTGCGAATAAGCTGGACCGACGTCTGTAAGACTAAAAAGAGTCCATCTACCGCCTGCATCCCTGTAATTGCACCGCTGTATGCGGCGCGACGAGCACTAGTTTGGTCGAATACGGTTTTTAATACGAACTTCCGTCCGATTAATGAACTGAAGTCGATGGTAAGCCCCGCTTCAGAGCAACAAAGTTCAAGCTGTTCTTTCCCAGAAAGTTCTTTACGAGCCTGAAGTTCTGCGCCTCGATCAATGAAACTTTTTATTTGAGCAAGTTCCTTCTCTGTGGGCGGGTTCTTCCTGAAGTAGTTGAGCATCACATCCTCCATACATAGAACAAAACTGCTGCGACGATATCACAAAACCCAGTGCTATACTAGAGAGCATGCTGACGCGCTATGAGCAGCGTTCTCTTACGTGGGTAGACCTTGTCGCACCCTCGGCCTCCGAAGTACGCACGCTGATGCAGGAGTTCGACCTCGACCCTCTGATTGCCGAGGAACTTCTGTCTGTTTCATTCCGCTCAAAAGTTGAACGTCGTGGCGACGCAATTTTACTCATACTCCACTACCCTTCCCCGCGAGGTTCAAACCGACCTACTCAGGAAATAGACTTCGTCATTGGCAAAAATTTTCTCATCACCGCGCATTACGAAAACATCGATCCCTTGCATACATTCGCCAAAGCGTTTGAAGTTGAGTCTGTGCTCGGCCGCCCTGGCGCTGGACACGGCGGGCACCTCTTTGTCTCTATTGCTCGCAATATTTACGCAGGCATGGTGCACGAATGCGAGTCGATTGAAAGGAAATTGCAGGATATAGAAGATAATATTTTCCGCGGCAATGAACGCGAAATGGTCACAAGACTTAGCCAAGTAGGCCGCACGATACACGACTTCCGACAGGCACTTGCACCACACCAAGAAATGCTTGCGTCGCTTGAACCGGTTGCGGGGCGTTTCTTCGGCCATGAATTTTCTCATTACATCCGAGAGATCGAAGGCTCGTTGCGCCGCGTACAGCACACGATAGAAAACCTTCGAGACTCTTTGGCAGAACTGCGCGAAACGAATAACTCGCTCCTGAATACAAAACAGAGCGATATTATGAAAACGTTCACCGTGTTGACCTTCCTCTTTCTTCCGCTTTCATTCATTGCTGGACTTTTTGGTATGAATACCGAGAACAACCCCATCACTGGCCAACCTCAGGACTTCTGGATTATCTTCTCAGGCATGACAGTTCTCGGAATTTCTTTCATTTTTTACTTCAAACATAAAGGCTGGCTATAATATGTCGCTACTTGGGAGACTTAATCCATTCTCTAAGCGCAACGCTGACGTTCCGTCCTGGAGCACGCAGAATATCCCGCCACTCCAGTTCCACAACACACTCTCTGGGCAGCTGGAAACGTTTGAAGCCTTAAACGGCAATGTGAAGATGTATAACTGCGGCCCGACTGTGTATGACCGCCAACATATCGGCAACCTGCGTCCGTATGTATTCGCTGATATTCTACGCCGCACGCTTAACGCCTGGGGCCACTCTGTCACGCAGGTCATAAATATTACCGACGTGGGCCACTTGGTTTCAAATGCAGACGAGGGCGAGGACAAGATGGAAAAAAGCGCGAAGGCCCAGGGCCGCAGCGCTCAAGAGATTGCGGCAGAAATAACACAACTGTGGTTTGAAGACTTGGACCTTCTTGGCATAGACCGCTCAAAGATACAGTTCCCCCGCGCCACGCAATTCATTGGCGAACAAATTGCTCTTGTACAAAGCCTGGAGCAAAAGGGCTATGCATACACTATTAAAGACGGTGTATATTTCGATACCTCGCGTTTTTCTGGCTATGGAAAACTTGGCGGCGTTAACATTGCCGGCCAGCAAGCAGGCGCCCGCGTTGAAGAGAATGAGGAGAAGAAAAGTCAATTCGACTTTGCGTTGTGGAAACTTTCTAAGAAAAAAGAGAAACGCCAGCAAGAATGGAACTCTCCGTGGGGCACAGGCTTCCCTGGCTGGCACATAGAATGCACCGCCATGATATTCAAACTTCTTGGGCGCCAGATAGATATACACACAGGCGGCATCGATCATATACCCGTGCATCACAATAACGAAATCGCACAAGCAGAGGCCTCAACCGGAAAACAATATGTTCGCTACTGGATGCACAACGAATTCATTACGATAGAGGGTAAGAAAATATCTAAGTCTCTGGGCAACACTATTTATCTTTCACAACTTATCGACCGCGGCCTTTCTGCTCGCGCACTGCGTTACCTCTACCTCACCACGCACTACCGCTCGCTCACCAACTTCACCTGGGAAGCAGCCGAAGCAGCGCACACGGCGCTCCACCGCCTCAAGCGTTCCTTCTTTGAGCTAGACCTTATACCTGGCACAACTGCGGATAAAAATTTTGTCGAGGGCGTTCAGGCTGCACTTGCGGATGATCTGGATACGCCGAAAGTAATTGCCCTCATGTGGGACCTTTTGAAAAACCCTGATGTGCCGCCGGCTGTTAAGCGTGCGTCGCTTTTGATAGTAGATAGAGTACTTGGCCTGGGGCTTACTGAAGAAGCGAAACGCAAAGATATCACCGTCCAGGCTGGCGCGGTTTCGATGACGCTATCTACCGGAGGCCCTGTCTCTGTAGAGGTCACAAAGCTGATGGAAGAGCGCGAAGCAGCTCGTGAGAGCAAGGACTTCAAAAAGGCAGATGCGCTGCGTGAAGCCATAGAACTGCATGGCTACGCCCTGGAAGACACTCCTGCGGGCCCTAAACTGACCGAAAAATAAAACTCCGCGACGAATCGCGGAGTTAATGTTTGTTTACGCAGCAGCAGAAGTCTGCTCTTTAATTTCACTTGGAAGTCCTTTGGTTTTTTCGAAAAAGTCTTGCATGAGCGACTGGATGAGAGGCCAGTATGCTCTGTACTCCTCGAACGAGAAACCATTCGTGTTCCCGATTTGTCCTGTGTAACGCATCTTGAAGCGACGCTTCTTGTCGACCGTGTCACTCAAGAAGTTTCTCAACACATACAGACGCAATATCGGGCTAAGAGCGTTTAGCTCCGCGCGGACTTCTTGGATACTACCCCGAGACATCGTCGGATAGAGAAACACCCGCGTCGATACTTCGCCATATTGGTTCGGAGCGCTGTCAGCTAAATACAACGTTGCGTTGACATAATGTGCTCTGTAATAATTTGCCAGCGGATAGATATACTCGTTTTCAAACACACCAGAAAGCTTCCGCTTGGAATATGGAGAATCACCATAGAGCTTCCACGCTTGCTCCATCACTACCCCTAAAACATTTCGGCCCACGCTTTGGCCCGGGTGTTCGATATCTAGAAAGATCATTGGTGCCTCCTTTCAAGGCATGGACTGCTCTGAGTATCCTCCAAAAAGCCCTACCCCGCAACCAGATTCTGACTATCCCCGTTTCGTCCCCATACCCACAGTTTGGGTCGTTTTTGAGCCGCTTTCGCCTGGACCCTCGCAAGCGTAAGATGGGTGTATGGTTGCCGGCAGAAATTCCAAAAAGAAAGACGGGTTGCGGCTACCTCCTCAGACGCTGGAATCTGAAAAGGCACTCCTTGGCGCACTTATGATCCGCCCAGAAGGCATGGTGGAGAGCGTCGACATCCTTTCTCAAGACGCGTTCTACAGCGAGAAGCACCGCATCATGTACCGCGCAATGCTCGCGCTCTTTCAAAAAAGCGAACCAATCGACATTGAGTCGGTGCGCGCAAAACTCTCCGACCAAGAACAGCTTGAGCACATAGGCGGCGTCTCCTACTTAGCAGACCTAGTGGCAGACGTGCCAGCTGCAAGCAATGCAAAGCATTACGCAAACCAGGTGCAGAAAAAATATATGTTGCGCTCGCTTATCGACGCAGGCGAGTTCGTTGCAGAACTTGGCTTTGACGAAGCAGAAGAACTCGACATAACGCTCGATAAGGCTGAGAAGAAAGTATACGAGGTAACGTCCTCCCCCACTCTTTCTAAATTCGTGTCCCTACGCGAGTCTCTTGCAGACGCGTGGCAACGCTTAGAACACCTGCACGAACATAAAGATGAGATGCGAGGCATCCGCACAGGCTTCAAAGACCTCGACAACATGCTCGCGGGCCTGCAGAAGTCCGATCTTATTATTCTTGCAGCGCGCCCTTCGATGGGTAAAACAGGGCTTGCTCTGGATATTGCGCGACAGACCGCTATTAAACACGGCACGGTGGTGGGCGTTTTTTCTTTGGAAATGGCCGCTCAACAACTTATCGACCGTATGGTTGCGGCAGAAGCGCGCGTAAATTCTTGGAACCTGCGCACCGGACGCATCAGCGACCAAGGAGACTTTGACCGCATCCGAGAAGCATATGACCGCCTTTCTCAGGCACCTATATTCATAGACGATCAGCCGGGCAGCAATATTTTGAAGATGCGTGCCGTCGCACGCCGTCTCAAGCGCGAGCACGGCCTAGGGCTCCTTATTATCGACTATCTGCAGCTCATGGTGCCGACCGGCGCACGCGCCAGCGACTCTTTGGTGCAGCAGGTAACCGAGATTTCCCGTTCGCTCAAAACCCTTGCTCGCGAACTGGACGTACCAGTACTAGCTCTTTCGCAGCTTTCTCGTGCAGTCGAGCAGCGCGGTGGCAAACCTCGCCTCTCCGACCTGCGCGACTCCGGCTCTATCGAGCAAGACGCCGATGTTGTTATGTTCATCCATCGCGACGACAAGGTAAACAAAGAGACTTCTGACCGCCCAAATATCGCAGAAATACCTATCGAAAAGCACCGCAACGGCCCTGTAGGCAAAATCGAACTCTTCTTTGACGAGAAGCGCACCACCTTCCAGTCTCTTGAAAAAGCCGATCTAGCAGCATTTGATTCTGCGCCAACCGACCACGGTCCTTTCTAGCGTATGGATCCTATTGAACGCCTTTCTTCACTATTCGAGAAGTTTCCTGGCATAGGCCCACGCCAGGCGCGCCGTTTTGTGCAGTACCTACTTGCCTCTCCTTCTTCTTCTCGCGGCGAGTTGAGCGAACTTATAAAACGCTTGGGCGCAGAAACTTCTCAGTGTAAGCGCTGCTACCGTTGGTTTGTTAAACAAAGCGCGAAAGCTACAGGCCCAGCAGACCTGTGCCCCATCTGTGCATCTGCGAGCCGTGACTCTTCTATTATCTTTGTCGTAGAGAAAGATGCCGATATTGAAAACGTGGAGCGCAGCGGTTTTCGCGGCCTTTACTTTGTACTTGGAGGTACGATACCGCTTGCGTCAGAAGATATTCCAAAGCACGTACGTGTGCTCGAACTTCTTAAGCGCGTTCAATTCGATACGGCAGAAAAACTTAAAGAAATAATTCTTGGCCTCTCTGCCACTACCGAGGGTGACCACACGCGCCTCATACTTGGGGAGAAACTGCGCGAGAGTAACATAAAAATATCTGCGCTTGGCCGCGGACTCTCCACCGGCTCGGAGCTGGAGTATGCAGACCCAGACACCATCGCAAGCGCACTAAGCTCCAGAAATTAGAAAAGGCCGTCGCATGTGCGACGGCCTTTATTCATTACGCTGTTTGTTTGAAGCGTAGTCCTTCGACCCACAGGAGCAGATCGTCAAAGAGTTTCTGCGACTTAGGGCCTAGAGTTTTATTTTCATCGACGAAATCGAGCCTGTCGGGCTTAACGCGAAGCTCAGTGCCGAGCGTTTTGCCCAGCGTGATGATGCGACGCTGATATTCCTGGCCCTGTTCGGACTCGAAGCCATATGGCAGCAAGTGTTGTACCGTGCCCCGCAAAGAGCGGCGGAATTCACCAAGCGCTGTGGCCATAGCCACCCCTTTTCGTAAGAACATCCCGAAAGACAATACCTTATGTTATTTGCTCGTCAATCTACGGATAGAAGATAAAAAATCCCGCCTTCTGGCGGGTTTTACATAGGTCGGACCTCTGTAGAGATTATTTGACCTTTGAAATCTTAACTTCGAAGAATGGCTGCTTGTGGCCGCGTCCCAGTAGTACAGCAAAGCTGACTACGGGACTTCGGACACATCAACAGAAAGTCCGAAGATTGGGGTGATTATTTTATATTAGTAACCTTAACTTCAAAAAAAGGTTGTTTGTGTCCTCGCTTTTTGAAATAGTTGGACTTCGCTTTGTATTTGATGACAACAACTTTAGGGGCGCGGCCGACTTTCGTTATTTCTGCCGAAACAGTGGCACCCTTTACGTACGGTTCGCCGAGGTTCGTAGCAGAGCCATTGTCAGTAAGTAGCACCTTGTCGAAGGTGATTTTGTCACCCTCCTTGAGATCAGCGCGTACCGAGCCCGTCAAAGCGCCTTTAATTTTCTCAATGCGAACGGTAGAGCCCTCTTCTACGAGGTACTGCTTGCCGCCCGTCTCGATAATAGCGAAGTCTTTCATAGACCGAGATACTCTAGCCCAAAAGTGCTCTTTATGCAACACTTTAGGAGGAAGCTCCTCCCCTATGCAGGGAGTGGCCCGCTAGGGAGTAAAACGCCATGCAGTTTATTCTTATCCTGGTTGGCGCCGGACTCTGTGAAGAACCACGCACTAAGACTGTGGGTGAGATTTTCATAGTGATAGGCGTTCTTGCTCTATTGCCGGCCATTTTCGGCAACTGACAACCAACCACAAAAACACCCGCTATCTCAGGCGGGTGTTTCTTTTAATCTTTGCCTTCCAAAAGAGGTTTCTCTACTCCAATGAGTTCAACGCCTATCGCTTCCTCAGTTATACGCAGCACGTCTTTGTCTATATGCCTGAATGCTTTGGCTGACGATTCATAGTGGTTTACCACCGTACTGAGCGAATTACCAAGCTTGTTGTGTGACTCCTCGTAGCTCTTTAGATGCTTACCCAGTTCAGTTACATTTTTAATGATGTCCTTTGCTGCGTCTTGGATTTTTTGGCGCTGGTTACCAAAGAGCACAGTCTGCAGGTATGCCAAGAATGTCGTAGGCGAGACTATGACCACATTCTTTTCTTTATATGCGTATTCAATCAGAGCGCGCGAATTTACGCCTGTGCCCACGTCGTTATTAAGAAGGTCGTAGTAGATGCCTTCTGCTGGGATATACATAAATGCGAACGGCATAGTGCCCTCCCCTTCTCGGATATATTTGGAAGTCTCGTCGATGCGCTTCTTCACGTCGTTACGGAAATCTTTGCGATACTGCTCGCGAAGCGTTTCGTCCGTTGCGTCTGAAAGGCGAATATAATTTTCAAGTGGAAATTTCGCGTCGATCGGTATAAGCCCGTCCTTGGTTCGTACCACCATGTCGACGATCTCTCCATCTTTGAATTTATATTGCGGCAGATACTGCCCCGGGGGCAGCACGTTTGAAAGGATGAGTTCGAGCGATGCTTCGCCAAGATTGCCGCGCTGCTTTTGGTTCTTGAGAACTTTTTCCAAGTTATTCAGCTGCTCTGCAATAGTAAAAACTTGCTTGGTAGACTCTTTTGTTTCCGTAACGCCCTTCACCACCTCCAAGAGCTGCTCCTGCATTTGTTTATTTATGGTCGACATGAGTGCGCGCGCCTCGCCAGACTGTGCCGACATAAACTCAGACATGGTGCGTGTGCCCTCGCCGAGCTTCTGGTCCATGGCGCGCGAAAGGTTCTCTAGTTGGTTCTGCAAAAGAACCATACTTTCGGTGCCGCTCGCTCCTCCTTGGCTTTTACGAAATAGAAGAAAGATAGTAACCGCGTTGCCGATGACGAGAACAATGAGGAGTACGGCAAGCAAATCCATATAGGGCATGGTATCATGCGATGCATAACAAAAATACACAAGTTTTTATGACACAAGCACAGCTCAAAGAAATGATGAAGGACGCCATGCGCGCAAAAGAAGCTACTAAACTCTCGGTTATCCGCAGCCTCCTCTCCGCTATGACTAACGAAGCTGTTACTAAAGGCAAAGGCCCGGACGGTGTACTTACCGAAGACGAAACTCTCACCGTTATTATGCGCGCGGCAAAGCAGCGCAAAGATTCCATTGAGCAGTTCGAAAAAGGCGGCCGCCCAGAACTCGCGGTAGCGGAGAAAGAAGAGCTCGCGATACTGGAGACCATGCTCCCAGCACAAATGTCGCGCGAAGACGTAACTGCAGCTGTGCAGGCAAAAGCTACAGAACTAGGTGTTACAGACAAAACAGGCGCTAACAAGCTTATAGGCGCCCTCATGAAGGATTTGAAGGGCAAAGCGGACGGTAATGTCGTCAAGGAGATTATTGAAGGAATGTTCGCATAGTATTTTCCTCACCCGGCATACTGCCGAGGTTAACTTGACTTTCAGGTAGTTTTGGAGTATACTGGCACTAGTACCAGTTCCCATTCACTTTTTTGGAGGCAGTAATGCCCGGACACAAACAACCATTTATGTCCGGCTTGCCCGGACCCGCGAATGAATTCACGCCTCTTGCTGGAGGATTGGAGTCGACGCTTAACACGCTCGGCACCCATGTCAAAAAGAAGTGTGAGAAAAAGAAAGCGCGCGAACGTCGTGCAAACGATGTGTCTCGCGATCTGCGCGGCAACTATTATCGTTCGCCCGAAGCTATCGCAGCATACGGTGAGCGCGCCAAGGAGCAATTCCCCGACAACTAGGGGCAAAAAGAGCAGGACCGGTCTACGCGTCCCTGCTCTTTTTTATTTGTGTAAGTAAAAATAAAAACTATATTTGATTCCACAAATCGCTATTTTGTCGTATATTCTGTTTGTAGTTTGGCCCTATCGTCTAACGGTTAGGACGGAAGCTTCTCAAGCTTTAAATCGGGGTTCGATTCCCCGTAGGGTCACAAAGGCAAAAATCCTGCACTTCTGCAGGATTTTTTGCACTTTGTGAAGACGGAAACATGTTTTGTCAGCAGACAAAACAGTTGAGTCCGGGGCTGGAAATTTTCCAAGCGACGACGAGGAAAATATTGTGGCTCACGAGCATAAGTCACACAAATTTCCAGCAGGAAATTATGTGTGACCGATTCCCCGTATGTGACCAAAAATAAAAACCGCCGTTCGCTTTCGCTACTAGGCGGTTAACGCGGCAAAGAGTTCCGCGAGTATGTGCTTAGCTTGTTTGTGTATACCGGACTGCTTACTTTCTCGCGGCCCAGCGATGTTCAGGGTCTGAATCTTATTCGCCTGAACCCAACTAACAAACTCCAACACCTGCACTTTGTGTTTGAGATCCACAATGAACCTCGGCTTATTGCGTTCGTGGCAGATGCTCACAGTTTTGCGTGTACCTCCTTCCGGTCGGCCTCTCGTGAGTATGAGAGTGCCGTCGGAATGTTGGACGTTCATTGATGTACGCATTGGGTAGTCGGATGACGAGGTTTCGGTCAAGTTGTATTTGTCCGAGATTCTGCCACTTTCCGACCGTCTGCCTTTTGGGCAGTAGCCCCCATGGGTTATGTTGTTCTTGATTGCG